>NZ_JBHXQZ010000012.1:0-26573 GCF_042717095.1 Streptomyces sp. NPDC058632
GCGGGCGCACCGGGATCTAGTCTCCGTAGCCGTGGAGCGCCTGAGGGAGCTGCCCTTACAAGCTTGTGGGGCGTCTGAGGGCTGGTCCGCGGTCAGCGCCCCGTCACGTACAGCGCTGTGCCCCCGGAACCGGTCCGGGCCGCCTCGAACGGTGGCCCGGACCGGTCCCGGGGGCGTGTGCGGCCGGACGGGACGGTGTCCGGCTCCTGGGATCCGCTAGCGGCGGGCGGCGCGCCCGCGGCGGTACAGCAGCGCCCCGCCCACGAGCAGGGCCGCACCGGCGGCCGAGGCCGTGAGCGCATGGTCACTGCCGGTCTCGGCCAGGTGGGGCGGCTCTTCGCCGGTGGCCGGAGGCGGCGTGTGGGTCACGTGCGTGGGCGGGGTGTGCGTACGGTCGGGCGGGGACAGCGGCGTCTGCGTCTCGGGCTCGTGCGGCTTGTCCGGCGTGTATCCGTTGCCGCAGTCGTTGTCGTAGGCGGAGTTGAGCACCCCGAGCACACCGATGGTGTTGCCGCAGGCGTTCACCGGCGCGTGGATCGGGAGCTGGATGAGGTTCCCGGACAGCACGCCGGGAGAGCCCTCGGCGACTCCCTCCGCGTACGCGCCACCGCCGTCGGAACGGTCCCGCGAGGTGCTGGAGGCCCGGTGATCGGACCGGTCGTCCTGGTGCGAGCCGTTGACGCACGTGTTGTCGGAGGCCTCGTTGAACGCCCCGACCACGTTGACGGAGTTGCCGCAGGCGTTCACCGGTGCGTGGACCGGCGCCTGGACGTTGTTCCCGGATGCCACGCCGGGAGAGCCCTTGGCGACTCCCTCCGCGTACGCGCCACCGCCGCCGGAGCCGCCGTGCGACGGCTTGGACGCCTGGTGATCGGACCGGTCGTCCTGGTGATCGGACCGGTCGTCCTGGTGCGAGCCGTTGACGCATGTGTTGCCGGAGGCCTCGTTGAGCGCGGAGGCCGCACCGATGGTGTTGCCGCACACGTTCACCGGCACCTCGATGGGCGCCTGGACGTTGTTCCCGGACAGCACGCCGGGAGAGTTCGTGGCGGCTCCCTCCGCGTGGGTGTCGGCGAGGGCGGGGGCGCCGTACAGCGAGAGAATGCCCGTGGCGGCGGCCGCCGCGAACGCTCCCTTGCTCAGGGTCTGTCGCAATGTCGTGGTCTTCCTGCTTGAAGAGGTGGAAAGCCGGCCCGGGCACGGAGATCGACGTCCGAAGTCGGCCTTGGCTGAGCCGGGAGGCCGGCGCGTCGGACGCCACAGCGTGCTATGCGTCGAGAAGAACACCCGGAGGTCCGACGGCGGCGGACCCGGCGTCGGCAGCGGCTCCCGTGTCCGGCCCTCGACTCACAGGCGGGAGTGCCTGCGGGACAAGCCCGTGCAACCGCGGACGGAGCAACACAGCGCGTTCCTTTCTCGTGGCGTCGCGTGCCCTACTGCCCCTATCAACCCGACGCACGGGAAACGGTTGCGCAGATTCACCCGGATGGCCCCTCGGCGGGCCGGCCCGGCCCCGTCAGCCCCTCAGACGTACAGCTTCTCGATCTCCTGTGCGTACGCCGCCTGTGCCGCCTGGCGTTTGACCTTGAGGGACGGGGTCAGCAGCCCGTTCTCCTCGGTGAACTCGCCCTCGACGAGGGTGAAGGCGCGGATCGACTCGGCACGGGAGACGGCCTCGTTGGCGTAGTCGACGGCCTTCTGGACGTCGGCGCGCATCCGCGGGTCCTCGATCACCTCGGACAGGGGTGTGCCGGCGGGCATTCCGCGTACCGCCAGCCAGTGCCCGACCGTTTCCGGGTCGAGGGTGACGAGTGCGGCGACGTAGGGGCGGTTGTCGCCGACGACCAGGCACTGGCCGACGGGCGGGCGGCTGCGCAGGCGGTCCTCCAGGACGGCCGGGGAGACGTTCTTGCCGCCGGAGGTGACGAGGATGTCCTTCTTGCGGCCGGTGATGGTGAGATAGCCGTCCTCGTCGAGGGAGCCGAGGTCGCCGGTGGCGAACCAGCCGTCGTCGAGCACCTCGTCGGTGGCGGCCGGGTTGTTCCGGTAGGCCCCGAAGACGATGCCGCCCCGGACGAGGACCTCGCCGTCGTCGGCGATGCGGACGGCGGTGCCGGGGATCGGCAGGCCGACCGTGCCGGGGCGGGGGCCGAGCGGTGGGACGAGGGTGGCGGCGGCGGTGGTCTCGGTCAGGCCGTAACCCTCGTAGACGAGGATGCCGGCCGCGTAGAAGAAGAGGTTGAGGTCGCGTTCCAGCGGGGAGCCGCCGCTGATGGCGTAGCGCACCCGGCCGCCGAGTTCCTTGCGCACGCGGCGGTAGACCAGCAGGTCGTACAGTGCCCAGGCGGCGTACAGACCGGGGCCGGGGCCCTTGCCGCGGCCCAGGAACCGGTCGAGGTGGGCCGCGCCGAAGCGGACGGCGACACGGTGGGCGCGTTCGAAGGAGGCGCCGCGGCCGAGTTTCTCGGCGGTGGCGCGGCCGGTGTCGTGGATCTTCTCGAAGAGGTAGGGGACGCCGACGAGGAAGGTCGGGCGGAACCGCTTGAGGGCGGGCCGCAGTTCGGCGGGTTTGATGCTCGGCCAGTGTCCGGTCTCGATGCGGCCGATCAGGCAGGCGATCTGCAGGGTGCGGCCGAGGATGTGGGCGAGCGGCAGGAAGAGCAGCGTCGAGGCGGCCTGGTCGGTGACCTCCTTGAACACGGGGTGGAGGAGTTCGACCGTGCTGGCGGCCTCGGCGAGCAGGTTGGCGTGGGTGAGGACGCAGCCCTTGGGCCGGCCGGTGGTGCCGGAGGTGTAGCAGATCGTCGCGGTGGTGTCGGGGGTGAGCGCGGTGCGGCGCTCGGTGATCTCCTCGTCGGGGACGTCCCGGCCGAGGGCGGTGAGGCCGGCGAGGGCGTCCGCGTCGAGTTCCCAGGTGCGCGGCGGTTCGGGGAGGGCTGCGGTGGCGGCGGCGACGGTGGCGGTGTTCTGCCCGGTCTCCGTGACGACGAACCGGGTGCCGGAGTCGCGGACGATCCATTCGACCTGGTCCGCGGAGGACGTGGGGTAGACCGGGACGCTCTGGCCGCCGGCGGACCAGATCGCGAAGTCCAGGACCGCCCATTCGTAGCGGGTGCGGGACATCACCGCGACCCGGTCGCCGGGTGCGAGGCCGGCCGCGACGAGGCCCTTGGCCACGGCGGTGACCTCCCGGGCGAAGGCCGCCGCCGTGACGGCGTGCCAGGTGCCGTGCCGCTCGCGGCGCAGGACGACGTCGTCGGGGGCCTCGGCCGCGTTGGTGAAGGGGATGTCGGCGGTGCTGCCGGTGGCCGGCGTCGGGGCGAGGGGCTCCGTACGGACCTCGCGCACGACGCCGTGCTCGTCCCTGGTGGTCACGGTTCTGGTGCGGGCGGCCAGGCCGGTACGTCGTTTCGCCCGTTTCAGATCCTTGCGTACACCCATGACGGCTCCCGGTCGCGGCTGATGCGGTCGTACTGGTGCTGCCCGCTTACTTACTCCGAAGTAAACTTACCCGCGCGTAATGACGAGTCAATGGGGCGGGCCCGCCCGGACGGGTCGGACGGGCCGGGCGGGCCGGGCGGGCCCCGAGGAGCTGTGGTCCTGTCAGTACAGGCGGTCGGCGGTGCGGATCGCCTCGGCCAGGTCGTGGAGGTCCTCGTCCTCGGTGCGGCCGGCCAGGCCGGCCGCGTGGTCGGCGAGTTCGTCCAGGCGGAGGGCTCCGGGCAGGGCTCGGTGGCGACGGCCGTCCAGCCGCAGGGCGTCGGCGAAGTAGGCGGCGGTCGCGGCGACCGTGAGGCCGCGGTCGCCGGTCCAGACGGAGTCGCCGAGGTCGCCGGCCTCCAGGTCGCCGCTCTCCTCGTGCGGGGCGCGGGAGTCGGGGTCGAGCCAGCGGACGGTGGCCGTGGCGAGGTGGCCGTCGGGGGCGTCGGACCGGGTGCGCACCGCGTACAGGGCGGTGACGGTGTGGCCGGGGCCGACCTCGCCGCCGTCGGCGTCGTCGTCGCGGAAGTCCTCGTCGGCGACCCGGCGGTTGTCGTAGCCGACGAGGCGGAACTCGGCGACCGTCCCGGGGTCGAAGGCGACCTGGGCCTTCGCGTCCCGGGCGGTCAGTTCGACGGCGCGGGGCAGCTGTTCGCCGAAGACCTCGCGGGCCTCCTCCCCGTCGGACACGTACACCGTGTGGCCGTCGCCCTGGTCGGCGAGGCGTTCCATCAGGGCGTCGCCGTAGTCGCTGCCGACGCCGACGCCGAAGAGGGTGATGCCGTGCTCGCGGCGGGAGTCCCCGATGCGTTCGAGGATCGTGCCGGCGTCGGTGTCGCCGGTGTTGGCGAGCGCGTCGGAGACCAGGACGACCCGGTTGGTGGCGCCCTTGCGCAGTCCTTCGACGGCGGTCTCGTAGCCGGTCTCGACGCCCGCGCCGAGGTTGGTGGACCGAGCGGGCTCCAGGCCGTCGATGGCGTCGTGGATCTCGCCCCGGTTTCCGTCGAGGCGGGTCATCGGCAGGACGGTATCGGCCTCGTCGCTGAAGGTGACGATCGCGACGGAGTCCTCGTCGCGCAGCCGGTCCGTCATGGTGGCGAGGGATTCCCGGGCGAGGTCGAGGCGGCCCGGTTCGTCCATGGAGCCGGAGATGTCGATGACGAAGGTGAGGGCGGCGGGCGGGCGGTCCTCGCCCGGCCCGGCGGACCGGGTGGCGAGGCCGACGCGGACCAGGGACCAGTCGTCCTCGTCGGTGCGGGCGCCGTCGACGGTGACCGTGAAGCCGTCGCCGTCCGGGCGTTCGTAGTTCTGCCGGAAGCTGTTGACGAACTCCTCGGGCCGGACCGTCGACGGGTCGGGCAGCCTGCCCTCGGAGAGGGTGCGCCGGGCATAGCCGTAGGAGGCGGTGTCGACGTCGAGGGCGAAGGTGGACAGGTGGTCGGGGCCGGGCGCGCCGTCCTGGGGCCCGTCCTGCTTCCCCTCGCGCTGCCGGTCGGTGCCGCGGGTGCCGTCGGGCGCGGGGAGCGGGGCCGCGTCACCGTTGTGGCCGCCGCTCCCGCCGCCGATGCCTCCTCCGGGCCCGCCCCCGCCTTCGTACGAGGAGTCGGATACCTTGCCGGCGTTCCCGCCGGCGCACGCGGTGAGCAGCAGGCCGCCGGCCGCCGTGAGCGCGACCAGCGCGGGGCGGAGCCGTCGCGTCCCGTGCCGTGTCCGTGTGCCCCGCCGGTGCGTCGTGCGTCGGGTCGTCCGCTTCATCGTCCGTTCCCCCTCGTGCCGTTGGCGTCGACTTCTGCGACTGTGACGCCGGAGCGGGACGGAACGTGCGCTACGGGGCGTTGCGGATGGGTCTCGAAGCGGGCACGGGAGGGGCCCGCCGAGACCGGTAGGTGATCCTCCGTTGACCTAGGAGACCACGTCCTTGCGGGCGAAGCCGCGGAAGGCCAGCGCGAACAGGACGAGCGCGTACGTTACCGAGACCGCGGTGCCCTGGATCATGCCGGACCACTGCGGGGTCGGCTGGACGGCGTCGGCCCAGGCGTACTGCCAGTGCGCGGGCAGGAAGTGGCGCCAGTCGCCGAGGGCGGTCACCTGGTCCAGGACGTTGCCGACGATGGTCAGGCCGACCGCGCCGCCGACCGCGCCCAGCGGGGCGTCGGTGCGCGTCGACAGCCAGAACGCGAGCCCGGCGGTGACCAGCTGGGAGACGAAGACGTACGCCACGACCACCGCGAGCCGCTGGGCCGCCGTGGCGGGGTCCAGCGAACCGCCGGTGGGGATCTGCAGCGGGCCCCAGCCGTAGGCGGCCGTGCCGACGAGCAGCGCGACCACCGGCAGCAGCACCATCGCGGCGAGGCTGAGCCCGAGGCCGACGACGAGCTTGGACCACAGCAGCCGCATCCGCGGCACCGGGGCGGCGAGCAGATAACGCAGCGAGGACCAGCCGGCCTCCGAGGCGACCGTGTCCCCGCAGAACAGGGCGACGGGCACGACCAGCAGGAAGCCCGCGGAGACGAACAGGTTCACGGCGGCGAAGTTGGCGCCGGACGCGGTGGCCGTGTCCATCAGGGTCACCCGGCCCTCGCGGCCCTCCGGCTCGCCGCCGACGGCGAAGGCGACGGCCAGCACGAACGGCAGGGCGGCGAGGATCGCGCCCATGACGATCGTGCGGCGGCGCTTCAGCTGCCGGACCAGCTCGACCCGCAGCGGCAGCGTGCGGCCCGCACGGTAGCCGTCGGCCACCTCCACCGGCTTGGCCGGGCCGCCGGCCGACGGCCCGGTTCCGGCGGGTCCGGCGGGCCCGGTCCGTTCGTCGAGCACGCTCATGCGGAACCTCCGATCATCGTGAGGAAGGCGTCTTCGAGGCGGCGGTGCGGTCCCACCGACGCCACCGGCACTTCCAGCCGCACCAGTTCGGCGACCAGGCGCGGGACGGTGCCGTCGGCGTCGAGCCGGACCAGCAGCCCGTCGTCGGTGAGGACCGCCGAGGCGACGCCCGGCAGGGCGGCCACCTTCCCGGCGAGCGGCTCGTCCACGGGGGACCCGGTGCCGACGAGCAGGGTGTCGCCGGAGCCGATGATCTCGTGCACCGGCCCGGCCTGGACCAGCTGTCCGCGGTCCATGACGACGAGGTGGGTACAGGACTGCTCGACCTCGGAGAGCAGATGGCTGGAGACGATCACCGTGCGTCCTGCGGCCGCGTACCGGATCATCACCTCACGCATCTCGCGGATCTGGGGCGGGTCGAGGCCGTTGGTCGGTTCGTCCAGGATGAGCAGGTCCGGCAGGCCGAGCATGGCCTGGGCGATGGCGAGTCGCTGGCGCATGCCCTGGGAGTAGGTGCGCACGGCGCGGGCGAGCGCGTCGCCGAGGCCCGCGATCTCCAGGGCCTCCTCGATGTGGGAGTCCCCCGCGGGGCGGCCGGTGGCCTGCCAGTACAGCTCCAGGTTCTCCCGGCCGGAGAGGTGCGGGAGGAAGCCCGCGCCCTCGACGAAGGCGCCGACCCGGGACAGCACCGGCGCGCCGGGACGGATGGCGTGACCGAAGACGCGGATCTCGCCGCTGTCGGGCTTGATCAGGCCCATCAGCATGCGCAGGGTGGTGGTCTTTCCCGCGCCGTTCGGCCCGAGCAGGCCGAGGACCTGGCCCTTCTCCACGCGGAACGACAGGTTCCGCACGGCGTACCGGTCGGCGGAACGGGCGTAGCGCTTGCCGAGGCCGGTGATCTGCAGCGGTACGCCGGCGAGTTCGGGGTCGGGGGGCGTGGCCGCCGTACGGCGGCGGCCGGTCAGTACCAGGGCGAGGGCGACGACGGCTCCGGCGAGCGGCAGCCACCACACCCAGGAGGGCAGCGGGGCCGCCGCGGTGGCCACCTCGGGCGCGGTGGGCACGGTGAGGTCGCTCTTCAGGGAGACCGTGTACGTGGCCGGGGCGGCCGGGGAGGCGTAGCCGAGGTCGGTGGAGGCGAGGACGAGCCGCAGGCGGTGGCCGTCCCGGACCTCGTGGTCGACGGCCGGGAACGTGACGGTGACGTCCTTGCCCGCCTTGGCGTCCTCGACCCGGATCGGCGCGACCAGCTGGGAGGGCAGCACCTGCTGCCGGCCGTCCGGGCCGACGTCGTACACCTTGCCGAAGAGGACGGCGTCGTCGCTGGTCGACTTCACGTGGACGGTGGCGGTCGGCGAGCCGGTGATCCGCAGGTCTTCGGTGACCGGGGCGGACTCGAAGCGGGCGTGCTGGCCGGGGAAGTCCAGGGAGACGCCGACGCCGAGGGACGACAGCTGGGAGAGGCCGCCGGCGCCGCCGAGGCCGGGCAGGGCGGAGACGGCGGGCGGACTGGCGCCGGCCGGGTTGGCGAAGCTCTGCTCGCGTCCGGTGAGCGGGAAGGCCTTGCCGCCGCCGGTCAGGCCCGGGTAGCGGTCCGCGCTCGCGCCGCTCAGCACGGCCTGCCCGTCGGTGGAGTCGATGCCTCCGGCGCGGGTGACGCGGAAGGCGGGGCCGGTGTCGGCGCCCTTGTCGTCCTTCAGGTACCGGTCGAACCAGGCCTGGGCGCGGGCGCGGACGCGCTCCGCCTCCGGTTCACCGCCGTCGTGCCCGCCGGCGATCCAGTCGACGTCGACCGGGGCGCCGTTCGCGCGGATCGCCTGCGCGGCCGCGTCGGCGTGACCGAGCGGGAACAACGAGTCGGACTGGCCCTGCATCAGCAGGGTCGGCACGTCGATGCGGTCGGCGACCGCGGACGGGGACCGCTCCTTCAGGAGCGCGACGGCCTGGGCGTCCGGGGTGCCGGACTCGGCGACCCGCTCGTACATCCGGCACAGCGCGGGCTCGAACTTCTCGCACCCGCCGCCGGAGTTGACGAAGATGCCCGCCCACAGCTTCTTGAACACGCCGTTCGGGAACAGCGCTTCGGCGAGGTCGAAGTAGGTGATCGCCGGGGCGATGGCGTCCACCCGGTCGTCGTGCCCGGCGGCCAGCAGCGCGATGGCGCCGCCGTAGGAGCCGCCGGCCATGCCGAGGCGCGGGTCGCCGTCCTTGTCCAGCTCGACCTCGGGCTGCTCGGCGAGCCAGTCGATGAGCCGTGAGACGTCGGCGACCTCGCCGTCCGGGTCGTTCAGCCCGATCTTCCCGGTGGACTCGCCGAAGCTGCGCGCGGACCAGGTGAGCACCGCGTACCCCTCGCGCGCGAGCTCCTCGGCCTGCTGCCGTACGTCGTTCTTGCTGCCGCCGAAGCCGTGCCCGAGCAGGACGGCGGGGCGGCGGCCGGCCGGGCCGGCGGTGAAGTACGAGGTGTCGATGCGCACCTCGTCGGCCACCGTCATGACGCGGTCGGCCCGGTCCACCGGGGGCACGTCCTCGGAGGCGACGGCGGTCCAGGTGCCGGCCCCGGCGAGCACGACGACGGCGGCCACGGCGGCGACGGTCCGTCGCGGACGCCATGACCTGGGCCACCGCGGTCCGGGCAGTCGAAGATCCATGCGTCAACGGTACGGGGTCAACCTGTCGGCCCGATGTCGACCGCAGACCGACCTCGCCACATCCTCCAGGCGTACGCGCCCACTGCCGCGTACCGCGCCCGTGGTACGCGAACACACCGCGAACGCCCCGGCAGCGCCCATATCGGCAGTGGACGGGGAACCTCCGGCGCGGGGCCGTAGCGGGCGGGGAGTCGTCGCACGCACTTCGCTCCTGCCAAAGCGAAGCGGCCGCCCGCGCCGGAGGTGATCGGTGCCGGGGCCGTCAGGGCACCCCGGGGTACGGAGGCCGGCGGTGGCGTTCGTGGCTTGTCGTGGTCGTCACCGCACGGCTCTCCCACGGTTTCTAGTCGTGGAAGCGAAGCCCTGTCAATGTTTTGTCCGGACATTCGGACGAGATCTTGACCGTACGTCCCCGGAACGGGCATCCACGCACCCGGCGCCCGCGCACCCGACCCGGACGGGTGATGCCGACGGGGTCCGGTCGCGGGGCGGGTCAACCCGCCCCGCCGATGAACCGGCAGGCGCCTTTGCATCACTTGCGTCACAAACATCCCGCTCGTGTCGCACATGTCCCGCGTACACGGTTTTTCCGTCACGCCCGGCGCACAACCTCGCTCTGCCCCCGTAGGACGTCGTTCACCGGGCAGAACGCCTGGTGATCGCCAGCGCAGCACCCGGCTCCCCCTGACGGCCGACCCCTGGCCGCCTCCGTGGTGCTCGCGGGGAGGTACGACGCATGACCGACCGACGTCTGTGGTCCTACAAGGACATCGCGGCGCACATCAAGGTGCAGCCGGACACCGTCCGCTCCTACCGCAAGCACGGCCTGCTGCCCCCGCCCGACCACGTGGAGAGCGGCAAGCCGTACTGGTACGCGGACACGGTGCGCCGCTGGGTGGCCTCCCGGCCGGGCAACCGGCCCCGCCGCTGAACCCCGCCCACGACAACGGCTGTGCCCCACCGGGTAGGCGGGGCACAGCCGTTCAGTTGTTTCCGTCGCCCGGCCCGGTCACACGGTCGTGCGGGCCGGCTCGGTTTCGGGGCGGGACTCGCTCTCGGGCTCGGGCCCGGCCTCCGCGGCCCCGACAGCCTTCGGTGCCGGCTCGCCCTCGCTGAGCCCGAACCGCTCGTGGAACCGGCGCAGCGGGCCCGGGGCCCACCAGGTCGCCCGGCCGGTGAGCCGCATGACCGAGGGGACCAGGAGGCTGCGGACGATCATCGCGTCCATCAGCACGGCCAGCGCGATGCCCAGGCCCAGCATCTTGGTGTTGGTCACGCGCGAGGTGCCGATCGCGACCATGACCACCGCCAGGATGACGGCCGCCGCGGTGATCAGCCCTCCCGTGCGCTGCAGGCCGTGCCGGACGGCCTGTTCGTGCTCGCCGGTGAGGTCGTACTCCTCCTTGATCCGGGAGAGCAGGAACACGCCGTAGTCCATGGAAAGGCCGAAGGCCACGCAGAACATGATGACCGGGAGGGTCGTCTCGACGGAGCCGGGGCTGGTGAAGCCGAGCAGGCCGGAGAGATGGCCCTCCTGGAAGACCCAGACCATGGCGCCGAACATGGCGGTCAGACTCAGTGCGTTGAGCAGCACCGCCTGGACGGGTATCAGCACGCTGCCGGTGAGCAGGAACACCAGGAACAGGGTGACGATCACGATGAACAGGGCCGCCATCGGCAGGCGCTCGGCTATGGCGTCCTTGGAGTCGACGAGCACGGCCGCCGCGCCCGTCACGCTGGTGTCGAACGGGGCGTCCACCGCGCGCAGATCGCCCACCAGCCGCTGGGCGGGGTCGTCGACGGCCTCGCCCCGGGGCACCACCGTGAAGTACGCGGCGTCCCCCTTCACCAGCGGCCCCTCGACCCGTACCACCTCGGGGAGTTCGGCGACGCGCTCCTTGTAGGCCGCGTACTGGGCCTCGGTGGCACGGCCCTCGGCGAGTACTTCGAGGCCGCCGCCGGGGCTGCCCGGGAAGCCCTCGCGGATGTGGTCCTGGACCACGCGGGACTGGGCGGTGGACGGCAGCTGGCGGTCGTCGGCGGTGCCGAACTTCACGCCCAGGAAGGGCAGTCCGAGCAGGACCAGGACGGCCGTGGTGCCCAGGGCGAAGAACGGTGCCCGGCGCATCACCAGCGTCGCCATGCGGCCCCAGACGGCGCCTTCCTCGCCGGCGGCCTTCGCGGGCCGCCGGCGGCGCAGCAGGCGGCGCAGGTCCAGGGCGTCGACGCGGTGGCCGAGGACCATCAGCGCGGCGGGGAGCAGGATGAGTGCCGCCGCCGCGGCCAGCAGCACCACGGCGATGCCGGCGTAGGCGAAGGACCGCAGGAAGTACTGCGGGAAGAGCATCATCGCCGCCAGGGACACCGCGACCGTGAGGGCGGAGAAGAGCACCGTGCGCCCGGCCGTGCGCAGGGTGGTGCCGATGGCGGTGAGGGGTTCGGCGCCGGCGGACAGTTCCTCGCGGAAGCGGCGGACGATGAAGAGGGCGTAGTCGATGGCCAGGCCGAGGCCGAGCGCGGTGGTGAGGTTCATCGCGAACACCGACACCTCGGTGAACTCGGTGAGCCCGCGCAGGATCGCGTTGGCACCGAGGATCGCGACGATGCCGATGCCGAGCGGCAGCAGGGCCGCGACGGCGCTGCCGAACACCATCACCAGCAGCACGAGCGTCACCGGCAGGGCGATCAGCTCGGCCCGCAGCAGATCCTCCTGGATGATCGTCTGCATCTCGTGCCGCACGGCGACCGGGCCGCCGACGCCGACCTCCACCACGCCCTGTTCGCCACGGAACTGGGGCGCTATGCGGTCCAGGGTCTCCCCCATGGCCGTCTCGTCACCCGTGATGCGGGCGGCGATCAGCGCCTCGTGCCCGTCCTCGGCGCGCAGGGCGGGTGAGCGGGTCTGCCAGTAGGAGCCGACGCCGGTGATCCCCTCCTCGCCGGCCAGGCGCTCGGTGAGCCGCGCGGCCTCGGCGGCGACGGCCGGGTCGTCGACCGAGGCCTCGCCCGCGTCGACGAGCAGCAGGAGGTTGGGCTGGGAGCCGGGGAACTCCCGCTCGATGGCCTGGGTCGCGTAGGTGGATTCCGCGTCCGGGTCCTCCCAGCCGCCGCTGCTCATGCGGTCGGCGACGCCGCTGCCGGCCAGCGCGGCCAGCACGGTGAGCACCAGCGCCGCCAGCAGGGCGAGCCGCGGCCGGGCGGTCACGAACCGGGTCCAGCCTCCGACGCGTGGTGGCTCGTTGACTTCGGTCATCCTGCGGTGTCCCCTTTTTACCGTGAAACCGTGCGCCGGCCCCCACCCCGGTGGCCGCTCCGTGCGTCCCGCTCGTGCACGGTGCCGGTCCGGGGCCTCGCAGTCCGCGGGTACGCGGGCAGGCGGCATGGCTGTGCCGTTGCCATAAACTGGCAAACACGAGAGGTCGCTCGTGTTTCACCAGAATGCGAGCACCCGCTCGCGTTTGTCAATCGCTGTGGAAACCGCGCACGGAAACACGCGTACGGAAACACCTGCGGAGTCTTCGCGCGGTGAGGAAACGGGGGAACACGTGCCCGAGAGGACCGACATGGAGCAGACGGCCGACGAACGGCCCCGCCGCCGACAGGCGCGCGGCGAGCGGCGCATCGCCCAGTTGCTCGAGGCGGCCGCCTCCGTCTTCTGCACCACCGGGTACACCGCGGCCAGCACCAACGCCATCGCCCGCGAGGCCGGCGTCTCGCCCGGCACCCTGTACCAGTTCTTCCCGAACAAGGAAGCGATCGCGGTCGAGCTGAGCGACCGGCTGATGCACGAGATGCGGGAGACGTACGGGGCGGCCCTGCGGCCGATCGCCCCCGAGACCCCGCTGGAGGAGGCCATCGCGGCGGCCGTCGACCGCTTCGTCGACTTCAACTGCCGCCACCCGGTCTTCTTCACCCTGATGCACGGCCCCGACGTCCCCGGCGCCATGACGCAGGAGCACGACGCGCTGCACGCCGCCCTGATCGACCGGGTCGAGGCGCTGCTCACCCCGTTCCTGCCCGACGCCCGCACCGAGGAGATCGCCCGTACGTCCCGGATGTGCGTGGCCATCTACAAGGGCGGCCTGGAGCTGATCCTCGCCCACGAGGGCGTTGAGCGTGAGGCCTACGTCCAGGAACTGAAGGACGTCCTGTTCCGCTACCTCGACCCGCTGGTCGTGGATTAATACCCCCCAGGGGTATAGTCTGGGCATGGAGGCCCCGGCCCCCGCGGGCCCCCTCGACCCATACCTCTCGACGAGGAGCAACGACATGACCGCCCAGACCGACACCCAGGGCTCCGTCACCGCCGTCTACAAGGTGAGCGGCATGAGCTGCGGCCACTGCGAAGGCGCCGTCTCCGGCGAGATCTCCGAGATCCCCGGGGTCGCCTCGGTGAAGGCCGTCGCCGCCACCGGCGAGGTCACCGTCGTCTCCGCCGCCCCGCTCGACGAGGAGGCCGTCCGCGCCGCCGTCGACGAGGCCGGCTTCGAGCTCGTCGGCCCCGCCTGACGCGGCAACGGCACGACCCGGGCCACCCCGGACCCTCCGGCAGCCCCGGCAGCCCCGGCAGCCCCCTCTACGACCTCGGAGGCCCCACCCGCCTCCGAGGTCGAGCCGTCGCGAGCGGCACGCCGGGACGGCGCCACACCCTCCCCCGGCTCCGTCGCCACCCACAACCTGTGGCTACGCTCGTTTCATTGAGGTCTCAAATGACCTCAACCCCTGGAGTCCGGTACGACATTTCACATAAGCTCTTCACAAGGCTCACGCATCTTCCTTACGCTTGGGGCGCATCGGTAATTCAGGGCCCTTGCGCACCTAACGGACACATGCAAGAGACGCAGATCACAGTGATGTGAACGTAACCATCGAAGGGGTTCGAAGGTCTAAGTTGGCGGTGTCGGGAAGCGTCTTGGGGGGCGCGACCTGGCATCTGGGAATGTCTTGGGGGACTTTCCCGGAGCTGCGTTGCCGGGGCACGTACATCGGGGAGCTTTGAGCGGCCCTCCCGACGGTGCGCGTCCCGGCAGACCGCACGAGTGCCGTGAGCTCCGCTCACCGTGCTCACCAGACAGCGATTCAGGCGCTGATCTTCACAGACGCCCGGCCGGATCCCGTGGGGGGAATCCGCACCGGGACATGGGAAGGCGCCCTGACGTCGGCCCGTGGGGGGACCGGCGCAGGGCGCCTTCTCCTTTTTCGCGACTCGGTTCGCCTCCGCTTTCGCGGCTCGGTTCGCCTCCGCGCGCTCGCGGTCCGGGCGAAGACGGATGGCACGCCCCTCGAGGTGAGGCGGGCGTGCCATCCGTCGTTGTACCCGTGTCGCGGCTCGCGCGTTCGGTCAGCGCTCCTCGACCGGGATGAAGTCGCGCTCCACCACGCCCGTGTAGATCTGGCGCGGGCGGCCGATGCGGGAGCCCGGCTCCTTGATCATCTCGTGCCACTGGGCGATCCAGCCCGGCAGGCGGCCGAGGGCGAACAGGACCGTGAACATCTCGGTCGGGAAGCCCATGGCCCGGTAGATCAGACCGGTGTAGAAGTCCACGTTCGGGTAGAGGCTGCGCGAGACGAAGTAGTCGTCGGAGAGCGCGTGCTCCTCCAGCTTGAGCGCGATGTCCAGCAGCTCGTCGGACTTGCCGAGGGCGGACAGCACGTCGTGCGCGGCAGCCTTGATGATCTTGGCGCGCGGGTCGAAGTTCTTGTAGACCCGGTGGCCGAAGCCCATCAGGCGGACGCCGTCCTCCTTGTTCTTCACCTTGCGGATGAAGGAGTCGACGTCGCCGCCCTCGGCCTGGATGCCCTCGAGCATCTCCAGCACCGACTGATTGGCGCCACCGTGCAGCGGGCCCCACAGGGCGGAGATGCCGGCGGAGATCGAGGCGAACATGTTCGCCTGCGAGGAGCCCACCAGGCGCACCGTGGAGGTCGAGCAGTTCTGCTCGTGGTCCGCGTGCAGGATGAGCAGCTTGTCCAGGGCCGAGACGACGACCGGGTCGAGGTCGTACTCCTGGGCCGGCACGGAGAACGTCATGCGCAGGAAGTTCTCGACGTAGCCGAGGTCGTTGCGCGGGTAGACGAACGGGTGGCCGATCGACTTCTTGTACGCGTAGGCCGCGATCGTCGGAAGCTTGGCGAGCAGCCGGATCGTGGAGAGGTTGCGCTGACGCTCGTCGAACGGGTTGTGGCTGTCCTGGTAGAACGTCGACAACGCCGAGACGACCGACGACAGCATGGCCATCGGGTGGGCGTCGCGCGGGAAGCCCCGGTAGAAGTTCTTGACGTCCTCGTGCAGCAGGGTGTGCTGCGTGATCTCGTTCTGGAACGCGGTGAGCTCGTCGACGGTCGGCAGCTCGCCGTTGATCAGCAGATAGGCGACCTCCAGGAAGGAGGAGCGCTCGGCCAGCTGCTCGATGGGGTACCCGCGGTAACGGAGGATTCCTCCCTCGCCGTCCAGGTACGTGATCGCGGATTTGTATGCGGCGGTGTTGCCGTAGCCGCTGTCCAGCGTCACCAGGCCGGTGTTGGCGCGGAGCTTCCCGATGTCGAAGCCCTTGTCACCGACCGTACTGTCGACCACCGGGTAGGTGTACTCGCCGTCGCCGTACCGCAGTACTACAGAGTTGTCGCTCACGTCTTCCCTCACCGACGTAGTGCCTCATCTTCGAGGTGCCCTGACTGTCTCTACCATCCCCCACTTGGCTCAGGAGAGTGCACTCGGGGTCGACCATCGGGCCTATTGGCGGCACTGAGTGCCGCCAACTTGCCCATCCTGCCTCCTGCGTTCCCCATCCGGAAGGGCTCTGTGACGTTCCCGACTCGTTTGATCGATCATTTTTCTTCCGGAGTGGGGACGAAGGGCAGCAACAACGACGGTTCAGGCGCCCGCGAGCCGGAAGTCGAGCGCCGTACAGCGCCGTCCGGCCGAGACCGTGCGCACCGCCTGCCCGATCGCCCTGCGTGAGCCGACGAGGACGACCAGCCGCTTGGCCCGGGTGACCGCCGTGTAGAGCAGGTTCCGCTGGAGCATCATCCAGGCGCCCGTGGTCACCGGGATGACGACGGCCGGGTACTCGCTGCCCTGGGAACGGTGGATGGTCACCGCGTAGGCGTGGGCCAGCTCGTCCAGTTCGTCGAACTCGTACGGCACCTCCTCGTCCTCGTCCGTCAGCACCGTCAGCTTCTGGTCGACCGGGTCGAGCGAGGTGACCACGCCGACGGTGCCGTTGAAGACCCCGTTCGCACCCTTTTCGTAATTGTTGCGGATCTGGGTGACCTTGTCGCCGACGCGGAAGACCCGGCCGCCGAACCGCTTCTCGGGCAGGTCGGGACGGCCGGGGGTGACGGCCTGCTGGAGCAGGCCGTTCAGCGTGCCGGCGCCGGCCGGGCCGCGGTGCATGGGGGCCAGGACCTGGACGTCCCGGCGCGGGTCGAGCCCGAACTTCGCCGGGATGCGGCGCGCGGCGACATCCACGGTGAGCCGGCCCGCCTCCTCCGTGTCGTCCTCGACGAAGAGGAAGAAGTCCTTCATGCCGTCGGTGAGCGGGTGCTGTCCGGCGTTGATCCGGTGCGCGTTGGTCACCACGCCGGACTGCTGGGCCTGGCGGAAGACGCGGGTGAGGCGGACGGCGGGAACGGGGCTGCCGTCCGCCAGCAGGTCCCGGAGCACCTCGCCCGCGCCGACGCTGGGGAGCTGGTCCACGTCGCCGACGAAGAGGAGGTGCGCGCCGGGGGCCACGGCCTTGACCAGCTTGTTGGCGAGCAGCAGGTCCAGCATGGACGCCTCGTCGACCACCACCAGGTCGGCGTCCAGCGGCCGGTCCCGGTCGTAGGCCGCGTCGCCGCCGGGCCTGAGCTCCAGCAGGCGGTGGACGGTGGAGGCCTCGGCGCCGGTCAGCTCGGCCAGACGCTTGGCGGCACGGCCGGTCGGGGCCGCGAGCACCACCTTGGCCTTCCTGGCGCGGGCCAGCTCCACGATCGAGCGGACGGTGAAGGACTTGCCGCAGCCGGGGCCGCCGGTGAGGACCGCGACCTTCTCGGTGAGCGCCAGTTTGACGGCGGCCTCCTGCTCGGGAGCGAGGTCGGCCCCGGTACGCCCCTTCAGCCAGGTCAGCGCCTTGTCCCAGGCCACGTCCCGGAAGCCCGGCATCCGGTCCTCGCCGGTGCGCAGGAGGCGCAGCAACTGGGCGGAGAGGGCCAGTTCGGCGCGGTGGAACGGGACGAGGTAGACGGCGGTGACCGGGTCGCCGCCGTCCGGGGCGGGGACCTTCTCCCGTACGACGCCGGGATCCTCGCCCTCCTCCGGCTCGGCGGCCAGCTCGGCGAGGCACTCGATGACGAGCCCGGTGTCCACCTGGAGCAGCTTCACCGCGTCGGCGATCAGCTTCTCCTCGGGGAGATAGCAGTGCCCCTGGTCGGTGGCCTGCGAGAGGGCGTACTGCAGGCCCGCCTTGACGCGGTCCGGGCTGTCGTGCGGGATGCCGACGGACTGGGCGATCTTGTCGGCGGTGAGGAAGCCGATGCCCCAGACGTCGGACGCCAGCCGGTACGGCTGGTTCTTCACGACGGAGATCGAGGCGTCCCCGTACTTCTTGTAGATCCGGACCGCGATCGACGTCGACACCTCGACGGTCTGGAGGAAGAGCATGACCTCCTTGATCGCCTTCTGCTCCTCCCAGGCGTCGGCGATCTTCCTGGTCCGCTTGGGCCCGAGGCCGGGAACCTCGATGAGCCGCTTGGGCTCCTCCTCGATGACGGTCAGGGTGTCCAGGCCGAAGTGCTGCGTGATGCGGTCGGCGAAGACCGGTCCGATGCCCTTGACCAGCCCGGAGCCGAGGTAGCGCCGGATGCCCTGGACGGTGGCCGGAAGCAGGGTCGTGTAGTTCTCGACGTGGAACTGCTTCCCGTACTGCGGGTGCGACCCCCAGCGGCCCTCCATCCGCAGCGACTCGCCCACCTGGGCGCCGAGCAGCGCCCCGACGACCGTGAGCAGGTCTCCGGCGCCTCTGCCGGTGTCGACGCGGGCGACCGTGTAGCCGTTCTCCTCGTTGGAGTACGTGATGCGCTCCAGCACGCCTTCGAGCGTGGCGAGACGCCGTTCGCCCGAGGCCGCTGCGGACTGGTTGGACATGGTCCGACGGTACCGGTGGGGTGTGACAAAGGGCGGCCCGGAAGGGGGCTTGCCCATACTCTCGGGACATGCACTACGCCAGGATGCGCGCCATCGCCGAAGACCTCGGGGCATACGCGGAGCGGCTCGAAGGGGCCTGGAGCGTCGAGATCGGGCCGTCCGGCCCGATACTGGCCATGATGTGCCCGTCCAAGCGCCACGAGGGCACAATCCGTCGCATCTGCAAGCAGTCGGACACGCAACTCCTCAGCACCCATCCCGGTCATATCTGCGCGAGCGGCCCCGAGATCGAGCATCCGGTGATCGGCCGTATGCGCCGCCCCGGATGCCGTCGTGATTCCCGAGGCCACCCTCGACGAAGAAGGCCTCGCCGTCGACGCGACGCAGGCGCTGGCTGCCGTCGAGATCGTCTCGCCGTCCGATCCGGGCAACGACTACGACGAGAAGCTGGCCGACTGTCCGGCCATGGGCATCCCGCACTACATGATCGTCGACCCTCGCACCGGAACGATCCAGGTGCACTCCGACCCCTGCAAGGGCCGCCACAGCAGTAAGGAGCCGTACATCTTCGGTGACTCGGTGCCGTTCGGGCCGTGGACGGTGGAGACGTCGGAGTTCCGGCGGTACGGCAGGGACGGTTAGGGGCGGCGGGGGTTCGACTTGAGGGCTTCGAGGAAGGGGGTGAAGGCCTCCGCCAGGAAAGTGAGGGTGGCACGGGCAGGGACTTTGGAGTCGCGGACGGCGACGTGGGTGGTCGAGGGAGCGATCTCCACGCACTCGTTGCCGTCGCCCGGTCCCGAGTAGGACGACTTCCGCCAGTTGTCCATGGGATTCCTACAGCTCCTTCGCCAGGTTGTGGATGAACTCACGCGACTGTCCAGGGTCGAGTGACGCGGACTCCACCTTATGGAAGCTCGTTCGGTAGGTGTTGAGCTGAGCCTCGGAATCAATGAACGCCGAGCCATGCAGCGCGTCGCGGACCACAGTGTCCAACTTGGCCAAGGGACCGCCCACGTACGTCATCGTGCTGGAGGCTCTGGCGAAACAGTCCAGGTCGAAGGGGATGACGCGCACGGTGATGTGGTCCGCTTCGGAGAGCTCCAGGAGCCGCGCCAGTTGGGCCCTTGAGGTGGCACGGTCGCTGATTCTGATCCGGAGCGCCGCTTCGTGGATCACTGCTTCGTAGGGGATGGCGAATTCCTGGCGCGCCTTGCGGTGCTGAATGCGCACCTCCAGTTCCTCGGCGGTCAGTTCCGGCAGCCTGGAGGAGAAGACGGCACGCGAGTAGTCCTCGGTCTGGAGCAGACCCGGCACATACAGGATGGCTACGTGGCGGAGGAACCGAGCGTGGTGCTCCAGCTCGGACAGGTCCAGGAACGACGTGGGCAGGAAGCCCCGATACTCCTCCCACCAGCCGTTTACCCGTTCGGTGGCCATCGCCACGAGGACGTCGATGAACTCCTCGTCAGTACAGGCATAGTGGGAGGCGAGGCGGCGAACGCGCTGCTCGCTCACACCCGCGAGCGCGGACTCGATATGGGTGATCTGGGCAGGGGCCACGCCGAGCAGCGCGGCTGCCTGACGAGAGTTGAGACCCGCAGCCTCACGGAGTCTGCGTAGTTCAGTTGCCAGTCGCATCTGGCGTGCCGTTGGTTCGCGCCTCTTCACCATCGACTGGCCCTCTTCAGAAGTCTGTTGGTGCACCTCATTTGGCGTCAGATTACGCGATCGGCTTGCCGCGTCCCTAGATTTAGATCCACCGTCAGTGATGAGACGCACACCCTGCGGCACCGGGCCACCGGATGTACACCGCTCCGTCCTGCCATGACGGGCGCGGCAATGGGACACCGAGCCCGCATTCACCCCCTTCCTCCGAATCGGAGACCCGCATGCCCGAAAACGAACCCTGGGAGTACTCCCTCTACATCCCCAACGACCTCCGCGCCGTCACCATCAGCCGCCGTACCCTCCGGCTGATCCTGACCATGCACGGGCTGATCAGGCTCGTCGACGTCGCCGAACTGATGGCAGCGGAGCTGGTGTCCAACGCCGTACGCCACACCAAGGGCCCCGCCGCCCTGCGCGTGTGCTGGTCGCCGCCGGGGACGCTGCGGATCGGGGCGTGGGACGCGGACCCCGAACCACCGGAGCCGCCGGTTCCGTTCGAACGAGGGGAGGTGCTGGAGTCGGGGCGAGGACTTGCGCTGGTGCGGGCCTGCGCCGACGTATGGGGATGGCAGCCCCTGGCCAGAGAGGGCAACCGGGGCAAGTACGTGTGGTGCGAGCTGGCCGCCGATTGACCGAGAGGTGAGGAAGGGGCGTGGGGCCCGGCGGTCCTCACAGAACCGATGACACTTACCGGCCGACTGCTTGATGCGCGCGCATAGGAGCACAATGCTGACAACACGAGTCCGGGTGCTCACAGTTGAACCAGCGGACCGCCCGGCAGGCCCGCGGCGCGGCAGCAGGAGCGGACGACCCGTCGGCTTCGACAGACGGGCCCGCATCCTCCACGGCACCGTCATCGTCGCTTCGATCCGGCTCCGGCTCCGGCTCCAACTCCGGCTCTGCTCGTACTCCGCGACCGGCTAGTCGTCCGGGCCCGCAGCCGAAGGCGGTACCTCGACGACGAAGAAGAGGAAGCAGGGTTTGGTCGAGAGGTCGTGGAAGCCGTCGGGGAACAGTTCACGGGCGGCCGGGTCGGGCTGCGGCTCGCTGATGACGGAGAGACGGAAGCCGGCGGTGGTGAAGGCATCGGTCATCGCGTGCAACGGCTTGCGCCAGAACTTCATCGGGAAGGGCTGCCCGTTGTACGTCCAGTCGAAGGTATAGCCGGTGGTCGCGAAGTAGTCGGGCCGAGGACCCGGGAAGGTGTAGGCCACGATGGGATGGTCCACCGACGCGATCAGCCGGCCGCCGGGCCTGAGCACTCGCCGTAACTCGGCCAGCGTCGGCCCCCAGTCCTCCAGGTAGTGCAGGACCAGCGACGCGATCACGTCGTCGAACGACCCGTCGGCGAACGGCAGGCGGTCGCGCAGGTCGGCCACGTGCAGGGCCACGTCGTCACCGAGCCGCCGCCTGGCCAGCGTCAGCATCCCGGCGCTGGCGTCGATGCCGGTGACGACCGCGCCGCGCTCGCGCAGTGCGGCGGACAGGGGGCCCGAGCCGCAGCCGGCGTCCAGGATCCGGCGGCCGGCCACGTCTCCGGCGAGGGCCGGCATCGCGGGCCGCGCGTAGTACGCGTTCACGAGGTTGTTCTCGTTCTCCGCCGCGTACGCCTCGGCGAAGCTGTCGTAGTCATTCGCCCGGACCGTGTCTGCAGGCCGGGCGAAGCTCTCGGGCACGTCGGTTGCGGGTTCCATCGCCGAAGCCTAGTGGTCGCACGATCCGCCGGACAGAACCTCCCCGCCTTCGGAATGCGCCCGCCTGCGTCGCCGCAGGGGTGCCGTCGCCCACATCGTCAGCCCGACCAGGGACAGGATCACCGCCCCTCCGACAAGGGTGGGGACCGCCGCCACGAGAGCGAAGATCAGTAGCAACTCCGCCCACGTCGGTTCCTCGACCATCGTGCTGCCGCCCTGCGCCATGAACACCACGACGCCGGCGGCCGGCGATCGGTTCCGGATACGCACGCCGGCACCACCCCGCACCCCGGTCACGATTTGATGTCGGCCGCCGCCACCCCTTGCCCTCCCCTCGTGTAATCGATTCCAATCCTTGGTGCACAGCAGATGTAATCGATTCCACGAGGAGGTGGGGGCGATGGCGGGCATCAAGGATGTCGCCGCCGGGGCGGGCGTGTCCGTCGCCACGGTGTCGCGTGTCCTGAACGGCCATCCGTCGGTCAGCGCGGCCGCGCGCGAGCGGGTGCTGGCCGCCGTCGAGACGCTGGGCTACCGCCCGAACGCCGTCGCCCGGTCGCTGCGCACCGACCAGACCCGGACCCTCGGTCTGGTCATCAGCGACGTGATGAACCCCTACTTCACCGAGCTGGCCCGATCCGTCGAGGAGGAGGCCCGCGCGCTGGGCTACAGCGTCATCATCGGCAACGCCGACGAGCGGCCCGACCTCCAGGACCACCACGTCACGACCCTGCTGGACCGCCGTATCGACGGGCTGCTGGTCTCCCCCACCGACGGCGGTTCGCCCCGGATGCTGGACGCCGCCCGCGCGGGGACGCCGATGGTCTTCGTCGACCGCTGGATCCCCGGTGTGGACGTGCCCGTGGTCCGGTCGGACGGACGGGCCGCCGTACGGGACCTCGTGGCGCACCTGTACGGGCTCGGACACCGGCGTCTCGCGATCATCGCGGGGCCCGCCGCGACCACGACAGGACGCGAGCGCGTCGACGCCTTCCGCGAGGCGCTCGGCGCGTACGGGCTTCCCCTCCCCGACGCCTACATCGGCCAGGGCGACTTCCAGGCCGACAGCGGGCGCCGGGTCACCGAGGGCTTCCTCGCGCTGCCCGAGCCGCCCGAGGCCGTCTTCGCCGCCGACAACCTGATGGCGCTCGGCGCGCTGGACGCCGTCCGCGCGCACGGGCTGCGGGTTCCCGAGGACATCGGGCTCGCCGCGTTCGACGACATCCCCTGGTTCGTGCACACCGATCCGCCGGTCACCGCGATCGCCCAGCCCACGGGAGACCTGGGGCGGGCCGCCGTGCGCGCGCTGGTCGACCGGATCGAGGGGCGGCCCGGCGAGTCCGTCACCCTCCCCGCCCGGCTCGTCGTCCGCCGCTCGTGCGGCGAACCGGCACCCCGCCCACCGGCCCACCGGCCGCCGGCACCCGAGCCACCGGCACACGAGCCGCCGGAATCCGACCCACCGGAATCCGACCCACCGGCGCCCGGCCCACCGGCGCCCGGCCCACCGGCACCCGGACCGCAGGCCCCCACCCAGTCCCCCGTACGAAGGAGTACGCCGTGAGCGACCCGGACGAGTTGCTGCGCATCGAGGGCATCCGCAAGACCTTCCCGGGCGTGGTCGCCCTCGACGGTGTCGACTTCGACCTGCGCCGCGGCGAGGTGCACGTGCTGCTCGGTGAGAACGGCGCGGGCAAGAGCACCCTCATCAAGATGCTGTCCGGTGCCTACACCCCCGACGAGGGCCGCATCCTGGTCGGCGGCGAGGAGGTGCGCATCCACGGTGCGCAGGACTCCGAGCGCCTCGGCATCGCCACCATCTACCAGGAGTTCAACCTCGTACCCGATCTGACGGTCGCCGAGAACATCTTCCTGGGGCGGCAGCCGCGCCGCTTCGGGATGATCGACCGCAAGGCGATGGAGGCCGACGCCGCCGTCCTCCTGAAGCGGGTCGGCGTGAACGTGTCGCCGTCCGCGCGGGTCCGCGAACTCGGCATCGCGCGGCTGCAGATGGTCGAGATCGCGAAGGCGCTGAGCCTGGACACGCGGGTACTGATCATGGACGAGCCGACCGCCGTGCTGACCTCCGAGGAGGTCGACAAGCTCTTCTCGATCGTGCGCAGGCTGCGCGAGGACGGCGTGGGCATCGTGTTCATCACGCACCACCTGGAGGAGATCGCCGCCCTCGGCGACCGGGTCACGGTCATCCGGGACGGCCGCAGCGTCGGCCAGGTCCCGGCCACCACGCCCG
The DNA here is from genome assembly GCF_042717095.1 of Streptomyces sp. NPDC058632. Taxonomy (NCBI): domain Bacteria; kingdom Bacillati; phylum Actinomycetota; class Actinomycetes; order Kitasatosporales; family Streptomycetaceae; genus Streptomyces; species Streptomyces sp. NPDC058632. The sequence goes on from NZ_JBHXQZ010000012.1 coordinate 23,695, forward strand.
AGGACGAACTCGTCCGCCTCATGGTGGGCCGGTCCATCGAGCAGCAGTACCCGCGCCGGCGGCCCGCCGCCGGTGACACCCTGCTCCGGGTCGAGGGACTCACCCGCGACGGCGTCTTCCACGACGTGAGCTTCGAGGTGCACGCCGGTGAGGTCGTCGGTATCGCCGGGCTGGTGGGCGCCGGCCGTACCGAGGTCGTCCGTGCGGTGTTCGGCGCCGACCCGTACGACAGCGGGACCGTGCACGTCGCGGGCAGCTCCCTGCGCGGCCACGACGTCAACGCGGCGATGACGGCCGGGATGGGGCTCGTCCCCGAGGACCGCAAGGGCCAGGGTCTCGTCCTGGACGCCTCGGTCGAGGAGAATCTGGGCCTGGTGACCCTGCGTTCGGCCACCCGCGCGGGGCTCGTCGACCTCAAGGGCCAGCACACCGCGGCGGCCCGGATCGCCGAGCAGCTCGGGGTGCGGATGGCGGGCCTCGGCCAGCATGTCCGCACGCTCTCCGGCGGCAACCAGCAGAAGGTCGTCATCGGCAAGTGGCTGCTCGCCGACACCAGGGTGCTGATCCTCGACGAGCCGACGCGCGGGATCGACGTCGGCGCCAAGGTCGAGATCTACCAGCTGATCAACGAACTCACCGCGGCCGGCGCCGCCGTGCTGATGATCTCCAGCGACCTGCCCGAGGTGCTCGGCATGAGCGACCGGGTGCTGGTGATGGCCCAGGGCCGGATCGCGGGCGAACTCCCCGCCGAGGACGCCACGCAGGACGCGGTGATGGCCCTCGCGGTCGGCACCCCACCCACCGGCGAAGACACCGAGAACACCAGAACCACCGAAGACGCAGAAGACGCAGAAGACGCAGAAGAGGAGGGCCCCCGTGGCCACTGACACGCTCAAGAGCTCGGGGGGCAAGGGCGCCGCCTCGCACGGCCTGCGCCGCCTCCTGCTCGACAACGGGGCGCTCACCGCGCTCATCGTCCTCGTCATCGCCATGTCGGCGCTGTCCGGCGACTTCCTGACGGCCGACAACCTGCTCAACATCGGTGTGCAGGCGGCGGTCGTCGCGATCCTCGCCTTCGGCGTCACCTTCGTGATCGTCTCCGCGGGCATCGACCTGTCGGTCGGTTCGGTCGCCGCCCTGTCGGCCACCGTCCTCGCCTGGAGCGCCACCTCAGAGGGCGTCCCGGTGCCCTTGGCGGTGCTGCTGGCCATCGCCACCGGCATCGCGTGCGGCCTGGTCAACGGCATCCTGGTGTCGTACGGCAAGCTGCCGTCGTTCATCGCGACGCTCGCCATGCTGTCGGTGGCCCGCGGCCTGTCCCTGGTGATCTCCCAGGGCTCCCCGATCCCGTTCCCCGACTCCGTCTCGCACCTCGGCGACACCCTCGGCGGCTGGCTGCCGGTGCCCGTGCTCGTGATGATCGTCATGGGCCTGATCACGGCGTTCGTCCTGGGCCGCACCTACATCGGCCGCTCCATGTACGCCATCGGCGGCAACGAGGAGGCGGCCCGGCTGTCCGGGCTGCGGGTGAAGAAGCAGAAGCTCGCCATCTACGCGCTGTCCGGCCTGTTCGCCGCCGCCGCGGGCATCGTGCTCGCCTCCCGGCTGTCCTCCGCGCAGCCGCAGGCCGCGCAGGGCTACGAACTCGACGCGATCGCCGCCGTCGTCATCGGCGGCGCCTCCCTCGCGGGCGGTACCGGCAAGGCGTCCGGGACGCTGATCGGCGCGCTGATCCTGGCGGTGCTGCGCAACGGCCTCAACCTCCTGTCGGTGTCGGCGTTCTGGCAGCAGGTCGTGATCGGCGTGGTCATCGCGCTGGCCGTGCTCCTCGACACGCTGCGCCGCAAGGCGGGGGCGACCCCGGCCACGTCCGGTGCGCCGGGCGGGGGTGACAGGAAGAAGCAGGCGGCGACCTATCTGCTCGCCGCGGTGGTCGCGGCGGCCGTCGTCGGCGCGCTGTCCTTCCTGCACAACGGTTCCTCGGAGGCGAAGGCGCAGAAGGTCGGCCTGTCCCTGTCGACCCTCAACAACCCGTTCTTCGTGCAGATCAGGGACGGTGCGCAGGCGGAGGCGGAGAAGCGGGGCCTCGACCTGACCGTCACCGACGCGCAGAACGACGCCTCCCAGCAGGCCAACCAGCTGCAGAACTTCACCAGCGGCAGCCTCGACGCGATCGTCGTCAACCCGGTGGACTCGGACGCGGCGGGGCCCGCGGTGCGCTCCGCCAACGAGTCGGACATCCCGGTCGTCGCCGTGGACCGCGGCGTCAACAAGGCCGAGACGTCCGCGCTGGTCGCCTCCGACAACGTGGCCGGCGGCCGGCAGGGCGCCGAGGCGCTCGCCGAGAAGCTGGGCGGCCGGGGCACGATCGTGATCCTCCAGGGCCAGGCGGGCACGTCCGCCAGCCGGGAGCGCGGCTCCGGCTTCGCCGAGGGCCTGAAGGACTACCCGGGCATCAAGGTCGTCGCCAAGCAGCCCGCGGACTTCGACCGCACCAAGGGCCTCGACGTGATGACCAACCTGCTCCAGGCCCACCCCGACGTCGACGGCGTGTTCGCCGAGAACGACGAGATGGCGCTCGGCGCGATCAAGGCGCTGGGTTCCAAGGCCGGGAAGTCGGTCCAGGTCGTCGGCTTCGACGGCACGCCGGACGGCCTCAAGGCGGTCGAGCAGGGCACGCTGTACGCGTCCGTCGCACAGCAGCCGCGCGAACTGGGCAGGATCGCGGTGGACAACGCGCTGCGCGCCGCGGAGGGCAAGAAGATCGACGAGACGGTGATGGTTCCGGTGAAGGTGGTCACGAAGGAGAACGTGGCCGAGTTCAGCGGCTGACACCGACGATCGATCAGGACCGGGGGCGGGCGGTCATCACGACCGGC
>NZ_JBHXQZ010000012.1:26583-55078 GCF_042717095.1 Streptomyces sp. NPDC058632
GGGGGGGGACAACCCGCCGGCCCCCCCCCGGACGACCATGTGGGGAGCCATTCCATGTACGACTACGACCTGCTGGTCGTGGGGTCGGCCAACGCCGACCTGGTGATCGGCGTCGAGCGCCGGCCGGACGCCGGGGAGACGGTGCTCGGCTCCGACCTGGCCGTCCACCCGGGCGGCAAGGGCGCGAACCAGGCGGTCGCCGCCGCCCGGCTCGGCGCCCGTACGGCCCTGCTGGCCCGGGTCGGCGACGACGCGTACGGACGGCTGCTGCTGGACTCGCAGCGGGCGGCCGGGGTGGACACGGTGGGTGTGCTGGTGGGCGGGGCGCCGACCGGCGTCGCGCTGATCACGGTGGACCCGTCCGGGGACAACAGCATCGTCGTCTCGCCGGGCGCCAACGGCCGGCTGACGCCCGGTGACGTACGGGTCGCCGGGAGTCTCTTCCACGCCGCGAAGGTGGTCTCCGCGCAGCTGGAGATCCCACTGGAGACGGTGGTGGAGGTGGTGCGCTCGCTGGCGCCGGACAGCCGGTTCGTGCTGAACCCGTCGCCGCCGCGGCCGCTGCCGGGCGAGGTGCTGGCGGCGTGCGACCCGCTGATCGTCAACGAGCACGAGGCGAAGGTGATCCTCGGCGAGGCGTGCGTCGGCGAGGGGCCCGAGGACTGGGCGAAACTGCTGCTCGCCAAGGGGCCCCGTTCGGTGGTGGTGACGCTGGGCGGCGAGGGCGCGCTGGTGGCCTCGTCCGACGGGGTCACCCGTATCCCCTCCGTGAAGGTGCGCGCCGTGGACACCACGGGTGCGGGCGACTCGTTCACCGCCGCGCTGGCCTGGCGGCTGGGCCTCGGCGAGTCCCTGCCCGACGCGGCGGCGTACGCGGCCCGGGTGGGGGCGTCGACGGTCACCAAGGAGGGCGCGCAGGCGTCCTTCCCGACGGCTCAGGAGGTCGCGGCGCTGTGAGGAAGGGCGGAATCCTGAACCGGCACCTCAGCGCCGCGCTGGCCGAACTGGGCCACACGGACCGGGTGCTGGTGTGCGACGCGGGCATGCCGATCCCGGACGGGCCGCGCGTGGTGGACCTGGCTTTCCGGGCCGGGGTGCCGTCCTTCGCGGAGGTGCTGGAAGGGCTGCTGGCCGAGCTGGTGATCGAGGGCGCGACGGCCGCCACCGAGATCCGGGAAGCCAACCCGGCCGCCGCGGACCTGCTGACGGGCCATTTCCCCGCCCTCGACCTGGTCCCGCACGAACGGCTCAAGGAACTGACCGCCGGCGCCCGGCTCGTCGTCCGCACCGGGGAGGCCCGGCCGTACGCGAACGTGCTGCTGCGGTGCGGGGTGTTCTTCTGAGAGCGGAGGGCTCTTGGGGAGCTGGGCGCTCCTCCCGGAGCGGGGCCCCGCCGTGCGCGGGGAAACTTCGAGGGGGTCCGGTACGTGACCGGGCCCCCTCGATTTCCTCCCCCTGTTCCCTCCCCCGTCAGAACCCCTCGGATCCCCCCGGGTCCCCCCGCAGAAGTCCTGACAGCAAGTACGACCCGCGGGGTGCGGGGAGGGTTGCACGGTCTTCGCGAAAAACTTTCCCGGCCCTCAGCCAGGCGCAGGTGCGGGTGCGGGTGCGGGTGCGGGTGCGGTGCCGGGGGTTCGCGGCACCGTCGTCGTGCCCGAGCCGTTGGGCGTTTTCCGCAACATGTCCGGATCACGTCACATTGCGATCAACGGCGTTGCGTCCGCAACGGGTTGCGCGAGAATATGTTCGAACGGTTTTGTGATGCGTACGTGACGCACGGGGGTGACACACGTGAAGTTCGACATGGGGTCCACGACCCTGTCGGATCTCGGCAGGAACACGGTCGGTTCGAGCACCGACCTGGGCACGCTGATCCGCATGCTCATCCAGGCGGCCGAGCCGCTGGAGGGCAAGTTCAACGGATCCGGAAAGGTCGCCTTCGACTCGTTCAAGACGCGTGCGGACGAGATCACCGCCGCCCTGAACGAGTCGCTCGGCGCGATCCTCGAGGGCCAGGGCGGTATGGACACCGCGTTCGGCACCGGTGACGTGGAACAGCAGGACAACGCCCACAAGAACATGGGGGCGGCGAACTTCGACGCGGCCCGCTTCGGCGCGCGCTAGACCGCCGGCCGGGGCAGAGACCGAAAATCACAGGGGGTTTTGACGATGGGCCAGAATCCGGACCGCCGCTCCTACGACACCGGCGCGTCGAGCGAGGTGCAGGGGGGTCTGCAGGGCATCGTCGGTCAGTTGGAGCGCGTACTGGCCGACCGCGACAAGGCCGTGGAGGCCGCCATGGCCGACTTCCAGGCCGACGGGGTCTCCGAGGAGTACCACGGCAAGGAGCTGCGCTGGAACCGCGCGGCCGACGAGGTGCGCAGCATCATCCAACTGGTGCGCACCACCCTCGAGGACAACGACGGGACGGCCCAGGCGACGATGGCGAAGGCGCGGGCGGCGGTCGACAACATCGGCTGACCCGGGCGCGCCGGCGGGACGACGGCACACGGGGACACGGGGACACGGGGACACGGGGACACGGGGACACGGGGAATCCATATGACGGGGTGGGACATCTCGCCGTCCGGCGTGCAGCACGTTCTCACACGGACGGCGAAGGCGGCCGAGGGCCTCTCGGACACCGGGAAGGCCCTGCAGGAGACCATGCCGAGCGCGGCGAAGTCCGCCGGCACGATCCAGCAGGGCGGCGTGGAGAGGAGCGGGGTCCAGGGCCCGGTCGCGGCGGCGCTGGGCGAGTTCTTCACCGCCTACCAGGAAAAGCTGATGTACGTCGCGGTGCGCACGTCGAACTCCCTCAACGGGGCGGCCACCGCGACCAACGCGTACGTCAAGGGCGATCTGGACATGGCCGCGCAGGCCCAGGCGAACGCGCTGAAGGAACCGAAGATCGACCTGCCGGGGGCGGGCGGGCAGCAGGGGGGCACGTGAGCGCGGACCTGATCGACCCGCAGAACATCCCGCAGTTCACCGGCGACCTGGAGCAACTGGGCACGGACCACATGCTCCTGACGGGGGAGGCCCTCGTCTTCCGCCAGTCGGGATCCGACGTGCACACCCGCTTCCAGGGGCTGTCGGCGTGCTACACGGCGCCGGAGGCGGAGCAGTTGTTCGCCACGACCGCGCCGGTGGCGGCCAAGGCGGACGAGTTCGCCGACGATCTGGAGAAGGTCGCGGCGGCCCTCAGCTCGTACGAGACGGAGATCCAGCCGCTCGTGGCCAGGCTGAAGGGCCTCAAGCAGCGCGCGGAAACCTTCCGGCACCAGATAGCGGGGGACGACGACTGGCGCGAGGACGACGACAACGTCCAGCTCAACAACGACCTGGTGCACGACGTCAACGCCACCACGGCCGCCTTCTGGCAGGCGGAGATCACCTGCCACAACAAGATCACCGCGCTGGTGGGCGGCTCGACGCTGGTCCTCGAGGACGGCGCGGAGAAGCGCCTGGTGGAGCGCGGCACCAGCACCTACGGCTTCACCGCCGACCTGCTGAACCAGTCCGAGGAACTGCCCTGGGGCAGGACCGTGGAGAAGGAGCGGCACGGGCTCGACTGGCTGGGCCACCAGGTGTGGGAGTTCGGCAAGGGGTTCGTCGTCGACGGAGTGTGGGGCACGATCCGGGGCCTCGGCACCCTCGTCGGCGTCGACGGCTGGGACGCGGCGGGCGAGGCCTGGAAGGGGCTCGGCAAGCTCGCGACCGGCGTGCTCATCACCGCGGTGCCCGTCGTCGGCGTCGCGTACTGGATGATGCCCGAGGACAAGCTGCCCTCCTACCTGCGCGACTCCCGCAACGCGGTCAAGGAGACGGGCAAGGCCCTGGTCGCCTGGGACCAGTGGGGCGAGAACCCCGCACGCGCGAGCGGCGCGGTCACCTTCAACGTCCTGACCACGGTGTTCACCGGAGGCGCCGGGGCGGCGGCGAAGAGCGGCGCGGTGGCCCGCACGGTCGGCGCGCTCGGCAGGACGGCCCGGCTGGTCGACCCCATGACGTACCTGGGCAAGGCCGCGACGTTCGGCACGGTCAAGGTCGCCGACCTGTTCGCCGGCCTGCGGGGCGTGCACGCGGGCGCCTACGACGACATCCTCTCCGGCGCGGGGCGCGTCCAGCCCGACGGCAGCGCGGTCCGGGTCGCCGACGACACGCCGGTCATCCGCGACAACGTCGTGGAGTGGCCCGACGGAACCCGCCTGAACCTGGACGACGGCTCGGTCGTCCGCGCGGACGGGACGACGGCGCCGGCCAAGGTGGAACTGTCGGCGGCGGACCGGGAACTGCTGGAGCGGAGCCTGCCGCACGAGGAGGGCGCGCTCGTCGGGGCGGGCGACCGGGCGGGCGCGCATGCCGCCGGGGGCACGGCGGCCCACGTCGGCGGCGACGCGACGGGGCGGGCCGGCGGGAACACGGCGGCGACCGCACACGCCACCGACCACACGGGAGGGCATACGACGGGTAGCGACGGGAACGCAGGCAGCGGCCGGAACGCCGGTGGCGGTGGGGCCGACAGCAGCGCGATTCCCGCCCAGCACGGCGGGACCGGCGGTCACGCGGGCGGGGACGGCCGCGGCACGCCTCTGGAACGCGGTGACGGCAGTGCGCCACAGACGTCCCGCAGCGGCGAAGCCACTCATTCTGGCAACGGAGTAGGCCATCAGGGCAACGGCGGCCCGGACGACCTCGGCCGGACCGGCGACGACGTGCCGGGCAACGAACCCGAGGGCACGACGCCGGGGCGGCTCGCCGGGGTGCAACGCCCAGACTTCATGCGTGAGGGGGACAACCCTTACGGGCCGCGCGGGTCACTGACACGGGAGCAGATCGAGGAAATCCAGGTCTACCGCGCCAACCACGAACCCGGGTACTTCGAGCGGTACTACAAGGAGAACGGATGGCGCAAAAGGCTGAAGCTCCGGGACGAGAGTGGATTCACTCCTCCTCAATTGGCCCAGATGTCGGAGAACGCCCCCTGGATCAGAGCCAAGGACACTCCAGCGGCACCCGAGCCGCATTTCTTGGACGATGATTACATCAGCGTGGGACCGGATACCGTCACCAGTAAGGACAGGCTCCGGATTCTGGATGCGGCCGCGGACAAACGCCACTCCGCCGTCGAGTGGGACAACACAGTCAAGAGATGGAAGACGGAGGCCGAAATAGCGGATGGCATCCACAGCACTGCCGACTCGGTCGCGCAGCGAGTGGAAGCCGGAGCAACCTACAAGGAGTCCCACACCGCGATGGGCCGTTCGGCCGAGGAATTCGGCGAGATGGCTGCCGAGTATCATTACATCGCCGAGCACTACCCAGATTTCGGAAAACAGCCGCTTCTCGGCCCGAAGAACGGCAATGATCAATTTGATCAAGTCTGGAAGCACGAGGATGGCCGAGTAATCGTCATCGAGGCCAAGAGCAGTACCGAAACTGATCTCGGCAGCCGAACCCTTCCAGACGGCCAGCGAGTTTCCCAGGGGAGCAGGGAGTACTTCTTCGATATCATGAAGGCCATGAGAGCACGTGGCGAATTTGATGCACTTGAGGCCCTCGAAGAGGCACTCAGCAAAGAGAAGCTCGAGTATGCGGTAGTCAAGGGCGAGAAGAATTCAGGCGTGTATAGTGGGCTCCAATATCGTCGGTTCGACATCAGCAAGGGGACTCTTCCGTGACCACAGAAATCGCCCGGCATGGTCTGCCGGCAGGGCCCGATGCCGAACAATTCGCCGAAAGGCTGAACGAACACCTGTTCAAGGGAATCGATCGCTTCGAAGAGTCGACAGCCGTGATTGACTCGACATTCAGCGCTGCAATCATGAACCTCCGCGCCCGGTGCATCATTGATCCTCAGGCCGAAGCAGTGGAGACCTGGGAAGCGGCGGTCAACGCGATGCAGCTGGGTTCTGCCCTGTTCGCCGTCACGGCCAAGAGCGAGGGAACAGTCGAATGCCGCATAAACGGGAAAGTGCGCACCCTTCGGGCGACCGGCCCGCTCTCGACGGCCCGCGCGGGAACCTGGCTGAACGCGTTCTGGCTCGCCGTCATCTGCCGTGAGCCCGAGCGTATGACGCAATTGTGCGAGGTACCCCTGGATCGGCTCCGGGCGCCGGAGGGGCAGTACGACGAGTACATCTACCACTGGGTCGACACCCTGCAGACATACTGGCTGCGCCGGCCGGGGCTGGTCGAGAAGCTGACCACCGCACTGCAGATGTCGGATCCGGCGGTCGCCCGCATCGCCCCGCGGGATCTGCTGCAGGGCATCCTCTATCCACCGATCAACCTCTTCTACCACTTCGTACGCAGGGACGTAGAAGGCTTCAGCCCCGCACTGGAAGAAGCCCTGAAACTGCACCGCTCCTACTGGACCCTCACCGAGGAACGGCAGACGGACATCGACGGCGCCATCGCCCTCGGCCCCCTCGCCATCGCCTGCTGGGCGTACGACGGGCACCTGCCCATCGAGGTCGAGTCGGACTACCTGCCCCAGCACCTCCTCCAGCACGACTGGCTCGGCGAATTCCCCACGTGAGACAGGTGACCGGCATGACCGCTCATCCGCCTCCATACGGTGACGGGTCACCCTACTGCTGGGAGGACAGAGGCAACGACGGGCCGTGGACGAGCAAGGGGGCTCCACACGTCATCGAGGAGCGACTGCGTCGGGTACGGGGAGCGAAAGGTCCACCCGCCCGCTGGAAGGCTGCTTGACCGCCTCAGAGGGGCAGGGCTCTGCACGTGAACGAGGAGCTCGAAACCTTCATACGTATCTATCTTCACGCGGAGATGGCTTACGACACCAGTAACTTCCTTCGTCCTACGTTGCTGGCTTTTGATGAGTCCTTCGTGCGGCGCGCTCATGCACCTTGATGAACGGCACACTCATCTTGCTTACGCTCCCGGACAACTCCACCACCGTGTACCAGGAAGGTCCCAGGAACGGCGAGATCTTCGACAACCGCGAGACCGTCACACAGCGTGTGCGAGAGTACGATCTGATGAAGGCCAGCGCCCTCCCGCCAAGGGATTCAGCAGCGTTGATCGAAGCGACGATGGAGATGTACGAGCCATGCGAGTCACCCCAGACGTGAACACCGCCCGCTGGCGTAAGTCCTCCTACAGCGGAAACCAGCAGGGGGATGCCTGCGTCGAAGTCTGCGATGACTTCGCCGGCGCGGTCCCCGTCCGCGACAGCAAGAACCTGGCCGGCCCTGTGATGATGCTGGACGGGGCGGCCTGGCGGTCCTTCGTCGACAGCGTCAAGGACGGCTCTCTGTAGGGCGGTTACGCGGGACGAGCCCTGGTGACATTCCAGGACCCGTTCCGGAACAAGGACTACGGCAGACCACTCAGCCCGTTACGGCCACCTCCGGCTTCGCCGACAGCCCTTCGACGATGTCGGTCTCACACTCCGAGAGGAATACCGGTGGGACGAGGACGGCCGGCCGACGAGAAGCTGGCGTCTCGATGACCACTCGCAGGAGCCCTGAGCAGATTCCCGACCGCCGGGCCGCGGCCGCGATGCGTCTTTGGGAGTGGCTCCAGGGGGGCAGCACAGGCGGGATCGACATGATCGGTCTCGATCTGAGCGGGGCGGATCTCTCCGGGGGCATCTTCCAGGAGTCCTGGTTCACCGATGCCCGGCTGGTCGGGACCAAACTGATCAATGCGGACCTGTACCGCTCCGATGCCGAAGGGGCCGACTTCTCCGGGGCCGACCTGACGCGGGCGTCGTTGGTACGTGTCAACCTCGACGACGCGGTGTTCCGAGGGGCGGTTCTCGACGGCGCGGACCTGGTCAAGGCATCGCTGTACGGAGTCGACGCCTCAGCCGCCTCACTCCGGGAAACCCGTCTCATGGGCGCCTCGTTGATCGACGTCGACTTCAGCGGCTCCGACCTCTCCCAGGCGATCGTCCGCGAGAACACGTTCAAAGTAACCGTGGATGAAAAGACCGACTTCACAGGGATGTCAGGCACCCTCTTCGGCCCTGTCCAGCTGATCGGCCGGGAGGGTCGGCAGGAAATCAGCGGGGTCGATTTGGAACGGTGGCTGCGAGAGCGTGGCGGCGATGTACGTGTACTGGAGAGCCGGGGGTAATGGGAATTGCCGGTCATTGTTTCGCGGCCCGCGATGGAGGGCACGCATCCGACTCCGGATGAGTTCCGGCAAGAGCTCAATGAGAAAATTCTCCATCGCGTCAAACGTATCGAGGAATACCCGCAGAGCTTCGGCCGGGCTTTCAGCAGTTCCCTGAGCACGGCCAAGCTGCAGACCCTCGACGACCCCACCGCCGAGAAGTTGGAGACGTGGGAGGCCTGGGTGGTGGCCATGCAGGTCGGGTCCGCCCTGTTCGCCTCGGCGACCGCTCCGGAGGGCTCAACCGTCGAGTGCATGATCGGCCATGAGGTGCGGACGATCCCCGCCGTCGGGATCACGCACTTCGTGGATGCCGGGACCTGGCTGGAGGCCTTCTGGCTGGCGGTCGTCTGCCGGGATCAGGCGCGGATGACGCAGCTGTGCGAGGTGCCGATCGAGACACTGCGCGCCTCCGGGGCCATGTTCGAGGAGTACATCTACCACTGGGTCGCCGCCCTCCAGGCGTACTGGCTGGAGCGACCCGGCCTCGGGGACAAGCTTGTTGCCGCGTTCGACGGCACCGACCCGGACCGGCTGCGGTTCATGGACCGCGAGATGATGCTCAAGGTCCTGTATCCGCCGATCAACCTGTTCTACCGGTTCATCGGGCAGGACTCCGCCCAGTTCAACGAGGTCCTGGTCCAAGCGCTTGAGCTGCACAAGGAATACTGGACCGCCGACCCGGATCGTGAGGAATCCGGTGACGGCGACATCCCCCTCGCGATTCTCGCCCTCGCCTGCCTCGCCCACGACGCCGGACGGCCCGTCGAGGTCGAGTCGGAGTACCTGCCCGAGCACCTGCTCAAGCGCAGCTGGCTGGGCGAATTCCCCACGTGATACGAGGTAACTGATCACCATGGCCGCTCAGGACTACGACAGCCAGCTCCTCGAATCCGTTTCCGTGCGTCGGCGGCGGTTGCGGGACGCCCTGTTGTTCGGGGCGCAGCGGCAACGGCGGGCCGTGGACGAGCGGATGGGGAAGGTGCTCGCCGGGATGGTGATCGCGGCCGTGCTGTGCGCGGGGTGCGTGGGGTGGTCGTTCGTGTCGCATCGGCTGATCGGGCAGGGCAACAGCCCGTACTCCCCCGGCGTTTCCACGCCCTCCGACAGTCCTACAAGCCGGTGATAGGTTCGCGAACGTGATGTCTACGGGGGCCTTGAGCAGGGAAACGGCCGGTGGGCCGACGGTGTTGAGCCGGGTCACGCTCGTCGGTGAGCGGCGCCGCGTCGACCTCGTGCTTCCGGCGCGGGAGCCGGTCGGGCTGCTGCTGCCCGAGATCATGCGGTTGCTGGACGACCGTGTGGAGGGGCGGCCCGCCTCGCGTCACCTCGTCACGGTGGACGGCTCCGCGCTCGATCACGACAGCACACTGGAGACGGCGGGCGTCCGCGACGGCGCCGTCCTGCGTCTCGTCCGCGCGGAGGACGCCCCGCCCGCTCCCGTCGTGCACGACGTCACCGACGAGGTGGCGGAGGATCTCGGTCATCGGGCATGGGTGTGGGGGCCGGCCGCGCGGCGGGTCACGGCGGGGGTCGCGAGCGTGGGCTGGGTGGTCGTCGCCGCGCTGTTCGCGCGCGCGCAGTACGACCGGTCGGTCGTCGCCGGTGCCCTGCTCGCCGTCGCCGGTGCGGCCGCGGTCGCGGGTGCGGTCCTGGGACGGGTGCGCAGGCACGGGCTCGCCGCGACCCTCCTGTGCGCCGGTGGCGCGCTCGGTGTGCTGGGTGTGTGGAGCCTGGTCGACGACCTCGGCGGGTCCTCTGCGGGCGCTCTGCGGCTCGCCGGGGTGGCCGCCGTGGGCGTGCTGGTCCTCGCCCTGCTCGGGCTGTTCACGCCGTTGGGACGGGGCGGGCTCGTGGGCGCCGGCGCCGTGGCGCTGACCGCCGTCGGCTGGGAGGCCGTCGTCGCCGTGCAGTCCGGCGCCGGCACGGCGGAGCAGCAGGCCCGTGTCGGGGCCGTTCTCGGTGTCGTCTGCGTGGTGCTGCTCGGGGTGCTGCCGCGGCTCGCGCTGATGGCGTCCGGGCTCTCCGGGCTCGACGACCGCCGGGCCGGCGGGGCCTCCGTCAGCCGCTACCAGGTGTCCGCCGCCCTGGCCGCCGCCCACCGCGGTCTGGTGCTCGCCACGCTCACCGTGGGCGCGTCGGCCGCCGTGGCCGCCGTGTTGGCGCTGCGGGCCCCCTCCGTGTGGACGGTGCCGCTGGCCGCGGTCGTCGCGGTGGTGCTGGCTCTGCGGGCCCGGGCGTTTCCGCTGGTCGCCGAGGTGGTCGTGCTGCTGGCCGCCGCGGCGGGCGTCGGCGTGCGGTTGCTGGCGGTGTGGGCGGAGCGGTCCCCGGCCGCGGCACCGCTGGCCGTCCTCGTGGTGCTGGCGGTCCTGCCGCTCGTCGTGCTCGCCGTGCAGCCGGCCGAGCACGTACGGGTCAGGCTGCGGCGGGCCGGTGACCTGCTCGAGTCGGTGGGGGTCATCGCGCTGCTTCCGCTGCTCGTCGGCGTGTTCGGTGTGTACGGGCGACTGCTCGACACCTTCGCTTGAGGGCTTGGGGGCGCGGCGGCATGACGAGCGGGGAGCAGGGGCGGGAGCGGCCGTCGGCGCACGGCGGTGGCGGCGACTGGCAGCGGGACGTGCTGCGGGAGCTGGGCGGCGGGGGAGGCGGCCGTTCGGACGCGGGTACGCATACCGGTGCGGGCAGCGGGCCTTCCCAGGCCGCCCCCCGTACCGGCGAGCCCACGCTGCGGCTCGTGCACCCCGCACCCTCGCGGCCGGCGGCCACGGCGGCAGAAGCGGGGGCGGGCACGGAAGGCAAATGCGCCCGGTCCGCACGTCCCCGATTCGCACGTCCCCGGTCCGGTGCCCCCGACCGCCTCCGCCTCCCCGCCCGCGCCCGACGCTCCGGACGGCCCGGCGTCCCCCTCCCCCGTACCGGCCGACCGGGCCGCCGACGGGCCGGACCCGCAGCGGCCCGCGGCGCCCGCCGTCCCCGCCCCCGCCCGCGACCCCCGCCTCCCGGCGGCCCCCGTCCCCGAGTCCTCCCCCACCCTCGATCCCCGTCTCCTCCTCGCCCTGGGTCGCCCCCTGCACGGCGACTCCGTGACCCGGCGCACGGGGAGGGCGCTGCGCAAGCTCACCTCGTCCGTGGCACAGGACGTCGCCGAACAGACCCGGATCGCGCGTGAACTGCAACAGCCCGTCACCACGGGCCGGGTGGTGGCCGTCACCTCCATCCGTGGCGGCGTCGGCAAGTCCACCGTCTCGGCGTTGCTCGGGCGCACCCTCAACCACTACCGGCACGACCCGGTGCTGACGCTGGAGGCGGATGCCGTGCTGGGCACCCTGCCGGTGCGCATGGGTGCGGAGGCGGTGCGCTGGACGTGCGCCGACCTCGCGCCGATCCTCCAGCCGTCCATGTGGCTGACGGACGTGACCGGCTACCTGGTGCCGGTGTCGGACGGCGGCTGGCTGCTGCCCGCGAGCCGGGGGCAGGTCGGTGCGCCGCTCGACATGACGTCGTACCGCAAGGTGACGCTGGCGCTGCGCCGCTACTTCGCCGTGACCGTGGTCGACTGCGAGACGCTCCCCGGCGAGGTGGCCCGCACCGCCATGGACACCGCGCACGCCCGGGTGGTGGTCGCGCCGACCACCGCGGAGGGTGTCGGCGCCACCCGTCAGGTGCTGGACTGGCTGGCCCGGTTGCCGCACTCCGCCCTGGCCACGACGGTCGTGGCGCTGGTGTCGGGCACCCCCGACACGATCCTCGACGACAAGACGGCCGCCAGGCACCTCAAGGAGGCCGGTGTCACCGTCGTCACCGTGCCGTACGACCGTCACCTGGCCGGCGGCGGCCCCATCCGCACCGACCTCCTGGCGCACGACACACAGCAGGCCGTCCTGCGGCTGGCCGCCGAGGTGATGGGACGCGCGGTGAGGGTGCGATGAGCATCCGGCCGGTGCGCCCCGGTCCGTGCCCGTCCCGCCCCTCTTCCGTCTCTTCCGTCTCTTCCGTCACGACCCGCTTCGGAGAAGTCCGCCCGTGACCCTGCAGATCGTCCACCGGCCCGCCCGCAGCACCCGCCCCCCGGAGCCCGCCCGGCCCCGTACGGTCGAGGCTCCGCCCAACCTTCCCGAAGGGAAGATCGGCAACGCGGCGACCGCGCTGCTGCCGATGGCCGGTGTCATGGGCTCCGTGATCATGATGACCGTGGTCCGCAACAGCCGGTTCGCGGTGGTGGGCGCGGTCGTGCTGGTCTTCGCGCTGCTGGGCGCGGTGGCGCTGTTCCTGTCGCAGCGCGGCAAGGCGCAGCGCACCCGGCGCACGCAGCGTGAGCGCTACCTGGAGTACCTGGAGGAGCTGCGGGAGGAACTCGGCGCCGCGGAGCGACGGCTGCGGGACGCGGAGCTGGAGCTCAACCCGTCGCCGGAGGCGCTGTACGACCTGGTGCGGGACCCCGCCCGGCTGTGGGAGCGGCGCCGCCGGGACGCCGACTTCCTGCGGGTGCGGGTCGGTCTCGGTGACGTACCGGCCCAGGAGCCGGTGATCCAGCAGAGCGGCGCCGGCGGGGTGCTGACGCCGCCGGACCCGTTCATGCTCAACGAGGCGCGCGCCCTGCAACGCCGGTTCGCGACGGCCGCCGACGTGCCCTTGACGGTGCCGTTGGACCGTGCGGGAAACGTCAGCGTCGTCGGCGACCGGGCGGACGTCCTGCGGGTGGCCAGGGCCCTGCTGACGCAGACGGCGGTGACACACGCTCCCGACGACGTCGCGCTCGCCCTGGCCGTGCCCGGCGAGCGGCTCGCCGAGTGGGAGTGGGCGAAGTGGCTGCCCCACGTGCTGGATCCGCAGGCGCACGACGGTCCGGTGGCCGCACGCCGCATCGCGCCCGATGTCAGGCAGCTCGCCGGAGGGCTCCGGCACGAGCTGGGCCGGCGGTCCGCGTACGCGGCGGAGGTGCGGCGTGGTCTGGCCGACCGGACCGCGCTGCGGCTGGCGGGCCGGCTGCTGGTGGTCGTCGACGCCCACGGTGAGCCGGCTGCCGAGCTCCCCCGCCCGGACTCGGCGGTCGGGTTGGCGGACATGGGGGTCACCGTGGTGCACCTCCTCCAGGAACAGGTCCACGAGCCGGACGAGGTGAGCGTGCGCATCACCGTCCAGGGCGAGCGGGTGGTCGTCGAGGACCTGCGCCGTTCCTCCGCCGAGGGCGCCGTCGACCCGGTCACCGCGGCCGGGGCGGAAGGCGTCGCCCGGCTGCTCGCCCCGCTGCGGCTGTCGCCGGAGTCCGTCGCCGAGGGAAGCCCCGTCACCGGACCGGTCGACTTCCCCGCGCTCCTCGGCATCGCCGACCCCGCCGACCTCGATCTGCCCGCCCTGTGGAAGCCCCGAAGCGAACGCGACTTCCTCCGTGTGCCCATCGGGTTGACGGACCGTCATGAGCCGGTTCTGCTGGACCTGAAGGAGTCCTCCCAGCTCGGCATGGGTCCGCACGGCCTGTGCGTGGGCGCGACCGGTTCGGGCAAGAGCGAGCTCCTGCGCACCCTCGTCCTCGCCCTGGCCGCCACCCACTCCCCCGAGGAGCTGGCGCTCGTCCTGGTCGACTACAAGGGCGGCGCCACGTTCGCTCCCTTCGCCGAGCTCCCGCACACCGCCGGGACGATCACCAACCTGGAGAACCGTGCAGGGCTCGTCGAACGCGTCCACACCAGCCTCGCCGGCGAGATCAAGCGCCGCCAGCAGGTCCTCAAGGACGCCGGCAACGTCGCCGACATCGGGCAC
The DNA here is from genome assembly GCF_042717095.1 of Streptomyces sp. NPDC058632. Lineage (NCBI taxonomy): Bacteria > Bacillati > Actinomycetota > Actinomycetes > Kitasatosporales > Streptomycetaceae > Streptomyces > Streptomyces sp. NPDC058632. The sequence goes on from NZ_JBHXQZ010000012.1 coordinate 40,495, forward strand.
TACGCCGTGCTGCGCGCGGCGGAGAGGCCGGACCTCGAACCGCTCCCGCACCTGTTCGTCGTCATCGACGAGTTCGGCGAACTCCTCACCGCCAAGCCCGACTTCATCGACCTGTTCCTGTCCGTCGGACGCATCGGCCGCTCCATCGGCGTCCACCTGCTGCTGTCCAGCCAGCGCATCGAGGGCGGCAGGCTCAAGGGCCTGGACACCTACCTGTCGTACCGGCTGGGGCTGCGCACCTTCTCCGCCGACGAGTCCCGCACGGTCCTCGACACCACCGACGCCTTCCACCTGCCGCCCCTGCCCGGATTCGGCTACCTGAAGGTCGACACCTCCACCTACGAACGGTTCAAGGCCGGGTACGTCTCCGGCGCCTACCGCGGCCCGGCGGCGCGCGAACAGCGGGACGAGGAGCCGCTCGCCCTGCCCTACCCGGCGTACAACACCGCGGGGCGCACGGAGGAGCCGACGGAGGAACCCGCCGCCACCCGGCGGGAGACCGGCCCGACCGTCCTGTCCCTCATGGTCGGCCGGCTCGCCGGCGCCGCGCCCGCCGTGCGCCGTATCTGGCTGCCCCCGCTGCCGGACGCCGTGACCCTGGACGCGGCCGCGGGACCGGTCCGGGTCTCCGAGCGCGGGCTGCACCTGGCGCGCGCCGCGGGCGGGATGCGGGTGCCGCTCGGTGTGCTCGACGACCCGGCCCGGCAGTGGCAGGGCCGGTGGGTGCTGGACCTGACCACGGCCGGCGGTCACGTGGCCGTGATCGGCGGCCCCCAGTCCGGCAAGACCACGCTGCTGCGGACCCTCGTACTGTCCCTGGCGGTCACCCACACACCCCGCGACGTCGCCGTGTACGGCCTGGACCTGGTCGGCGGCGGCCTGTCGGCGCTGGCCGCCCTGCCGCACGTCGGCGGGATCGCCGGACGGGCCGACCGTGAGCGCGCTGCCCGTACGGTCGCCGAGGTGCGCGCCATGCTCGACGAGCGCGAGACGGTCTTCCGCGAGCACGGCATCGACTCCGTCGACCAGCTCCGCCGGCTCCGCGCCCGGGGCCGGCTGCCGCAGCTCGGCTCCACCGACGTCGTCCTCGTGGTCGACGGTTTCGGCGCGCTGCGCGACGACTTCGCCGACCTCGACGAGCCGGTCGCCGACCTGCTGAAGCGGGGCGGCGGCTACGGCATCCACGTCGTGGCGGGCATGCTGCGCTGGAACGACGTCCGCATCGCCACCCAGTCGCTCTTCGGCACCCGCGTCGAGCTGCGCCTGAACGACCCCGCCGACTCCTCCGTCGACCGCAAGCTCTCCGAGACCCTCACGCCGGACGGGCCCGGCCGGGTGCTCACCGACGGCAAACTGTTCGCGCAGGCCGCCCTGCCCCGCATCGACGGCTCGCCCACGACCGGCGACCTGGGGCCGGCCCTGGACGAGGCGGCCCGGACCGTCCGCGCCACCTGGCACGGCGAACCCGCCGCCCCGGTGCGGGTGCTGCCGGCCCGGCTGCCGATGGCCCGGCTGCCCTCACCGTCCGCCGAACCGCGGCGGATACCCCTCGGCCTCGACCAGGACGCCCTCGCCCCCGTGCTGCTCGACCTCTTCGGCGGCGACCAGCACCTGCTGGTCCTCGGCGACAACGAGTGCGGCAAGACGAACCTGCTGAAGCTGGTCGTCGCCGGGCTCGTCGAGCGGCACCCCGACGACGAGCTGGTCTTCGGCGTCTTCGACCCCCGCCGCGGCCTGCGCGGCGTCGTCCCGGAGCCGTACCGGGGCGGCTACGCCCACAACGCCACGCTCGCCGCCGCCCTCTCCACGGGCATCGCCGCCGAACTGCAGAAGAGGATGCCGGAGACCGCCGACCCGGACGCGCCCGAGACCGGCGAACCCGCCTTCCGAGGCCCGCGGATCGTCATCCTCGTCGACGACTACGACATCCTCACCACCGCCGGACAGCAGCCCCTCGCGCCCTTCCTGCCGTACGTCTCCTCCGCGCAGGACATCGGCCTGCACTTCGTCCTGGCGCGCCGCACCGCGGGAGCCTCCCGCGCGCTGTACGAGCCGCTGCTGACCACCCTGCGCGAGACGGGCACCACCGCCCTGGTGATGACCGGCGACCGCACCGAGGGACAGCTCTTCCCCGGTCTGTACGCCTCCCGGCAGCCACCCGGCCGCGGCACCCTGGTCCGCCGCGGCCGACGCCACCGGCTCGTCCAGACCGCGCTGGCCGGAGCCGAGGAGGAGTCGTGACCAAGGACGTCATCGCCCTCACCCCGACGATGCCGGACACCTGGGCCCTGCTGGCCGGCCTGTACGCGGGCGGGCCCGAGGCGGGCGTGACCGCCGGGTCCCAGGGCGCCGTGCTGCGTCTGTGCGCCCCGGACGGCAGGCCCCTCGTGTCCGTGGAGGCCCCGCTGCTGGTCCAGGTCCCCGGGGAGGCCGAACGGCTGCTCGGGCAGGACGTGCCCGTGCCGTTCTGGTGGACCGAGGCCCGGGCCTCCGGCGCCGTGCCCGAGGCCGAGCGGCTGGCGGGATCGGTGTGCGGGCGGCTCGCCCTGCTGCTGGGCGGCAGCACCTGGCCCGGGCCGGCGGCGGGCACCGAGGTCGTGGACGTGCGCGCGGCCCTCGCGCCGGACGACGGGCAGCCGGTCGTGGACGTCCTCACCGACAGCACGTCCGTCGTCCTGGCCGACCGGCCCGTCCTGGCCCTGACCACCTGGCTGTCCGAGGTGCTGCGCGGCACCTCCGAGTCCGGCCGGGCCCTGCAGATCGTCACCCCGCCGCACGTCCGGCTCAGTGCCCCGGCCCGCGCCACCCTCCTCCAGGTGCCCAACCGCTGGGTCGTCCAGGACCCGGCACAGGGCTACTACGACGGGCTGTCCGGGGCGGTGCTGCGCTGGCAGGACGGGACGTTCGCGCCCGCGCTCGGGGCGGACGGCACGGCCTCGGTCGCCGAGGCGTTCGGCCGGACGTCCCCGTCGGGCGACCGGCAGCTCGTCGTGGCGTTCCGTACGACGCTCCCCGCGCACGAGGACGCCGTCCTGGGCGAGGCGCTCGAGACGGCCTGGCGCGCGCTCACCGGCTCGGCCCCGGCCGGCTGGGGCACCGCGGAACCCGTCAACCTGCCCTGGTCGCCGCGTCGGCTGACCGATCTGGCCCGTGACCGGGCCCCCGAGCCCACTCATCTGCTCGTGACGGGGCGCCCCGACCGGCCCGCGCTGGCGTGGATCCGGGTGACGCGGACGACCGCCGGGGTCGAGCAGGACGTGACGCTCACCCTCGGGTACGGGGAGGGCGAGGAACCGCCCCTGGAAGCGATCGCGCCCCTCGCCGAGGTCCTCGTCGTGGAACACGGTCTGACGACGATGCTGACCTCGGTGCGGCGGGCCTCCCGCGGCCTCACGACGGCGCCCGTGCTCCAGGCGCCGTCCGTCCCGGTCGCCTTCACCCTGGGTGCGCGCGACGTGCGGGGCATCGGACTCACCCATGCCCGTCGCCCGCCCGTCGGGGTACGGCCCGTCGTCCTGGGGCCCGCCTCCGAGCCGGCCCTGCACTACCCGCTGGGGGACGGGTCCGACGCCGGCGCCCTCGTCGAGCTGCACCGCCTGGCGGCGCATCTGCGGGCCGGTGTGCCGGGGACGGAGGCGGGGACGGAGGCCTGACGTCGTCCTCCGCGCCGGCGGCGCCGCGGGCGGGACCCGGGTCACGGGGCACAGGACCCGGGTCGCCGCTCACCTCTCACTTCTCACTTCTCACGGCCGGACGTTCTCCGTGAACCTCCGTGCCGTCTCCGCCAGGACCTCGCGGCCGTCCCGGGCCCACAGGACGTCGTTGAAGAGTTCGACCTCGATGGCCCCGGTGTAGCCGGCCGCCTCCACGTACCCCTGCCACTCCCGCATGTCGATGGCGCCGTCGCCGATCTGGCCGCGGCCGTTGAGGACGCCCTCGGGCAGCGGTGTGGTCCAGTCGGCGAGCTGGAAGGTGTGGATGCGGTCCTGGGCGCCGGCCCGGACGATCTGCGCGGGCGCCGTGTCGTCCCACCAGATGTGGTACGTGTCGACGGTGACGCCGACCTGCCGGGCCGGGAACCGTTCGGCGAGGTCCAGGGCCTGGGCGAGGGTGGAGACCACGCAGCGGTCGGAGGCGTACATGGGGTGCAGCGGCTCGATGGCGAGGCGCACCCCGTGCTCCTCGGCGTACGGGCCCAGCTCCGCCAGGGCGTCCGCGATGCGTTCGCGGGCGCCGCGCAGGTCCTTGGAGCCGGCCGGGAGGCCGCCGGAGACCAGGACCAGGGTGTCGGTGCCCAGGGTGGCGGCCTCGTCGACGGCGCGGCGGTTGTCGGCCAGGGCCGCGGCCCGCTCTGCGGGGTCGGTCGCGGTGAGGAAGCCGCCCCGGCACAGGGTCGTCACCGTGAGGCCCGCGTCCCGGACCAGTTTCGCCGCCGCGTCCACGCCGTAGGCCTGGACGGGTGCGCGCCACAGGCCGACGGCAGGGATGCCCAGGTCGCGGCAGCCGTCGACGAGTTCCGGCAGCGACAGCTGCTTGACCGTCATCTGGTTGACACTGAAACGCGCGAGAGCGTTGACGGGGCCGGTCACGGGGTCACCCCGTACAGGTGCAGCAGGGTCCGCATGCGGTCCTCGGCGAGCTTCGGGTCGGGGAACAGGCCCAGGCCGTCGGCGAGTTCGTAGGCGCGGGCGAGGTGCGGCAGCGAGCGGGCCGACTGCAGGCCGCCCACCATGGCGAAGTGGCTCTGGTGGCCGGCCAGCCAGGCCAGGAACACCACGCCCGTCTTGTAGAAGCGGGTGGGTGCCCGGAAGAGGTGCCGGCTCAGCTCCACCGTCGGGTCGAGCAGGGCGCGGAAGCCCGCCGTGTCCCCGGTGTCCAGGGCGCGGACGGCCTGGGCCGCCAGCGGGCCGAGCGGGTCGAAGATGCCGAGCAGGGCGTGGCTGAAGCCCTGCTCGTCGCCCGCGATCAGCTCGGGGTAGTGGAAGTCGTCGCCGGTGTAGCAGCGCACGCCCTGCGGCAGGCGGCGGCGCAGTTCGACCTCGCGCCGGGCGTCGAGGAGCGAGACCTTGATGCCGTCGACCTTGTCGGGGTGGGCGGCGATGACCTCCAGGAAGGTCTCGGTGGCCGCGTCCAGGTCGGAGGAGCCCCAGTAGCCCTCGAGCGCCGGGTCGAACATCGGGCCGAGCCAGTGCAGGATCACCGGCTCGGCGGACTGGCGCAGCAGGTACCCGTACATCTCGAGGTAGTCCTCGGGGGAGCGGGCCGCGGCGGCCAGGGCGCGGGACGCCATCAGGATGGCCTGCGCGCCCGACTCCTCGACGAGCAGCAGCTGTTCCTCGTAGGCCGCCCGCACCTCCTCGAGCGTGCCCGCGGCGAGCTGGTCGGTGCCGACGCCGCAGGCGATGCGGCCGCCGACGGCCTTCGCCTCGGCGGCGGAGCGGCGGATCAGCTCGGCCGCGCCCGCCCAGTCCAGGCCCATGCCGCGCTGGGCGGTGTCCATCGCCTCGGCGACGCCCAGGCCGTGCGACCACAGGTGGCGGCGGAAGGCGAGGGTGGCGTCCCAGTCGACGGCGGCGGGCGAGTCGGGGGTCGTGTCGGCGTACGGGTCGGCGACGACGTGTGCCGCGGAGAAGACCGTACGGGAGGTGAAGGGGGCTCCGGCGGACACCGTCAGGGGCTCGGTGCGGGGCTCGTAGGTCCGCAGCCGGCCCTGTGCGTCGGGCAGTTCGATGGTCACAGTGAGATCTCCGGTACGTCGAGGCGGCGGCCCTCGGCCGACGACCTCAGGCCCAGCTCGGCGAGCTGGACGCCGCGGGCGCCGGCCAGCAGGTCCCAGTGGTAGGGGGCGTCGGCGTAGACGTGCTTGAGGAACAGCTCCCACTGGGCCTTGAAGCCGTTGTCGAACTCGCCGTTGTCCGGGACCTCCTGCCACTGGTCGCGGAAGTCCTCGGTGGCGGGGATGTCCGGGTTCCAGACGGGCTTGGGGGTGGCGGAGCGGTGCTGGACGCGGCAGCCCCGCAGCCCGGCCACGGCGGAGCCCTCGGTGCCGTCGACCTGGAACTCGACGAGTTCGTCGCGGTTGACGCGGACCGCCCAGGAGGAGTTGATCTGGGCGACGGCGCCGCCCTCGAGCTCGAAGACGCCGTAGGCGGCGTCGTCGGCGGTGGCGTCGTAGGGCTTGCCGTTCTCGTCCCAGCGCTGCGGGACGTGGGTGGCGGTCAGGGCCTGGACGGAGCGCACGCGGCCGAACAGCTCGTGCAGCACGTACTCCCAGTGCGGGAACATGTCGACGACGATGCCGCCGCCGTCCTCGGCGCGGTAGTTCCAGGACGGGCGCTGCGCGTCCTGCCAGTCGCCCTCGAAGACCCAGTAGCCGAACTCGCCGCGCACCGACAGGATCCGGCCGAAGAAGCCGCCGTCGATGAGCCGCTTCAGCTTGAGCAGGCCCGGCAGGAACAGCTTGTCCTGCACCACGCCGTGCTTGATCCCGGCGGCGTTCGCCAGCCGGGCCAGTTCCAGGGCGCCGTCGAGGCCGGTGGCGGTCGGCTTCTCGGTGTAGATGTGCTTGCCGGCGGCGATCGCCTTGGTGAGGGCCTCCTCACGGGCGGAGGTGACCTGGGCGTCGAAGTAGATGTCGATGCTCTCGTCGGCGAGCACCGCGTCCACGTCGGTGGAGACGTGCTCCAGGCCGTGCCGCTCGGCGAGCGCCCGCAGCGCGTGCTCGCGGCGGCCGACCAGGACCGGCTCCGGCCACAGCACGGTGCCGTCACCGAGGTCGAGGCCGCCCTGTTCGCGCAGGGCCAGGATGGAGCGGACGAGGTGCTGCCGGTAGCCCATCCGCCCCGTCACACCGTTCATGGCGATACGCACCGTCTTGCGTGTCACGTCGTTCCCTTCGTACGCGGTCCCCGCGAGCCGCGTACGCCCCACCCGTCACGCACCGGCCGGCGAGTGGCGGCCGGCGCGCGACGGGTACTGGTGAACGTCACAGCAAGCGCTTTCTATGTAGCTAGAAGCTAGCCTCTGAACGGCGGTCCGGACAAGAGCACGGAGAACCCGAGTTGTTCGAGGGGGCGAACAACTGGGCGCGGGGCCATAGGGTCTGGTCGGGGGCGGGACATCGGGTCCGTGCCCGGAGACGCCCGGACGCGCCCGGAGACGGCGGCCGGCGCCGATACGACGAGATGCGCGACCGGAGGACGAGAGATGACGGTGACCCTGGCGGACGTGGCGGCCCGCGCGCAGGTCTCCCCCGCGACGGTGTCGCGCGTGCTGAACGGGAACTATCCCGTGGCGGCTTCCACCCGCGAGCGGGTGCTGAAGGCCGTGGACGAACTCGACTACGTGCTCAACGGCCCCGCGAGCGCCCTGGCCGCCGCCACCTCCGACCTGGTGGGCATCCTGGTGAACGACATCGCCGACCCGTTCTTCGGGATCATGGCGAGCGCGATCCAGGGCGAGATCGGGGGTCCGGGCGGGCGGGCCGGCGGGGAGAGACTCGCGGTCGTGTGCAACACGGGCGGCTCCCCGGAGCGCGAACTGACGTATCTGACACTGCTCCAGCGCCAGCGGGCCGCGGCGGTGGTGCTGACCGGCGGTGCCATCGAGGACGCCCCGCACCGGGCGGCGATGGACGCGAAGCTGCGCAGGCTGGCGGAGGCCGGGACCCGGGTGGTGCTGTGCGGCCGGCCGCCGGCGCCGGACACCGGGGCGATCGCGCTGACCTTCGACAACCGCGGCGGCGGCCGGGAGCTCACCGAGCATCTGATCGGGCTCGGCCACCGCCGCCTCGGCTACGTCGCGGGCCCGCAGGAGCGCACCACCACCCGCCACCGTCTCGAGGGGCACCGGGCCGCGCTCGCCGCGCACGGCATCGAGGAGGACCCCCGCTGGACCGTCCACGGTCGCTACGACCGCCGCTCCGGCTACGAGGCCGCCCTCGAACTCCTGCGCAGAGACCCGGAGTTGACGGCGGTGGTCGCGGCGAACGACTCCGTCGCGCTGGGCGCGTGCGCGGCGCTGCGGGACTCCGGCCGGAAGATCCCCGACGACGTGTCGGTCGCCGGTTTCGACGACCTCCCGTTCAGCATCGACGCGGTGCCCGCCCTGACGACGGTACGGCTGCCGCTCGCCGAGGCGGGGGCGCGGGCCGGCCGCATCGCGATGGGCCGCGAGGAGCCGCCGCCCGGGGGGATCGCTTCCGTGCGGGGCGAGTTGATGGTGCGGGGGTCCTCGGGGGCGCCTCGGGTGTGAGCCCTTGGGCCGGTGCCGGTGCCGGCGCCGGTATCTGTCCCGCCCGGTCGGAGTACGGGGTTTTCGGCGGCGGCGACGAGTTCCGCCGCTACCGTCGGTCTGCACTTCCGTCATCGCCTCAGCGGACCACAGGAGCGGCAGCCATGCGTATCGTGATCATCGAGTTCATCAGCCTCGACGGTGTCGTGCAGGCCCCCGGTGGCCCCGAGGAGGACACCGACGGCGGTTTCACCCACGGCGGCTGGTCGCACGCCTACTTCGACCCGGAGGTCCTCGGCGGCGCCTTCGACGCGGCGCTGGAGAAGGCCGACGGGCTCCTGTACGGGCGCCGCACCTGGCAGACCATGGCCGAGGCGTGGCCCCGGCAGGCCGGGGACCCCTTCGCCGACCGGATCAACAGCCTGCCGAAGTACGTCGTCTCCAGCACCCTCGGCGAGTCCGAGCTGACCTGGAACAACAGCCGGCTCCTTCCCGCCGGGGAGGCCGTCGCCCGGATCCGGGAGCTGCGCGCGGCCGGGGGCGGCGACCTCGTGATGATGGGCAGCCCCACGCTCGCCCGCACCCTGCTGAGCGAGGACCTGGTGGACGAGCTCCAGCTCCTCGTCATGCCGGTGGTCCTGGGCGGCGGCAAGTCGGTCTTCCCCATGGACGGCGCGAAGCGCCCGTTCGAGCTGGTCTCGGCGACGACCGCGAAGTCCGGCGCCCAGGTGTGTGTCTACCGCCGTGCCACGGAGACGCCTGCCGGGGCGTAGGCCGGGCCCGTCGGGGCCGGGCGACGCTCGTGCGGGGGCGCCGCCCGGACGACCGGACCGGCGCCCCGCCCCGGACCCGCGCGACACCGGCGCGACGAGGGGGAGTGACCGCCGTGGGTCCCGGGTAGGGTCCGTTTTCATGAAGCTGGCGTTCTCCACCCTCGGTGTCCCCGGCCTTCCGATGGCCGACGTACTGCGTCTCGCGACCACGCACGGTTATCACGGCGTCGAACTGCGCGCGCACCCTGAGGAACCGGTCCATCCCGGCCTCTCCCCCGCCGAACGGGCCGATGTCGCCGCCGAGTTCAAGGCGGCCGGCATCGAGGTCCTGAGCGTCGCGGGCTACACCAGGGTCGCCGCGCCGGGCGACGACGAGGTCGTCGTCGCGGAGATCCGCGCCCTCCTCGGTCTCGCCCGCGACCTCGGCGCCCCCTTTATTCGGGTCTTCCCGGGCGGCTCCCCCGACCAGACCCCCGAGGAGGCCGACGCGACGGCCGCCCGGCGGCTGGGCACGGCCGCCGAGTACGCGGCCGACCTCGGTGTCCGCATCCTGCTGGAGACCCACGACTCCCACCGCACTGGCGCCGACGCGATGCGGATCCTCGGCCTCGTGGGTCACCGCCAGGTGGGCGCCCTCTGGGACGTGATGCACACCTGGCTGGGCGGCGAGCAGCCCGCGGAGAGCTACGCGGCCCTCTCCCCCCACCTCGGCTACGTCCAGGTCAAGGACATCGCCTCCGTCGAGGACACCACCCCGCTCCCCCTCGGCGAGGGCGTCCTCCCACTGGCCGACTGCGTGGAGATCCTCTCCCGCCACGGCTGGGACGGCTGGCTCTGCTGGGAGTACGAGAAGCGCTGGTACGAGAAGGCCGCCCCGCTCCCCGACCTCCTCGGCCCCGCCCGCACCCACCTCTCCCGCCTCCTCAACGAGTCGGCGTGACCGGCCGCCGCCGACCGGACGGCGGGGGCGGTCCCCCGGCCGGCGGCCCCGTCCGCCCCGCCGACGGGCCCGGCCGCACCCCCGGCGGGTCAGTTCGCCTTCCCGGCGAGGCCGGGCATCCTCCCCGGGCCGGCGGTCCCGCCCGCCTCATCAACGGGTCCGCCCGCCCCGTGGACGGGCCGGCCCGCGTTCCCGGCGGCCTCGTCGGCCTCGTCGGCCTCGTCGGCGGATGACTTCCCCCGGCCCGCCCGCCGGTCCCGGCCCCCGAACGACGCGAGTGCCACGCCGCCCACCAGCAGCACCGCCGCCCACCACCGCAACGGGCTCACCGGCTCGCCCAGGAAGAGGGCGGCCGACGACATTCCGAAGACCGGCACCAGCAGGGAGAACGGCGCCACCGTGGACGCGGGGTGGCGGCGCAGCAGCCACCCCCAGGCCCCGAAGCCGAACACGGTGGCGCCCCAGGCGACGAACAGCAGGGCGCCCGCCCCTGGCAGGTCCAGCGCGTCCAGTGCCTCCAGGTCCCGCGACGGGCCCTCCAGGAGCAGCGAGAGCGCCAGCAGCGGCAGGACCGGCACCGTGCTCACCCAGATCATGAAGTTCAGGGCGTCGTCGGGTGCGGCCCTGCGGGTCAGCACGTTCGACACGCCCCAGCAGGCGGCCGCGGCGATGATCAGGGCGAACGCTCCCAGAGGGCCCGAGGTGCCCTCGTCGACGGCGGCGACGCCGATTCCGGCCAGGGCCACCGCCATGCCCACCAGCCCGACGCGCGCGGGCCGTTCGCCGAGGAGCAGGAACGCGAACAGGGCCGTGAACACCGCCTGGATCTGGAGCACCAGGGAGGTCAGTCCGGCCGGCATGCCCGCGTCCATGCCGACGAACACCAGCCCGAACTTGGCCACCCCGAGCGCGAGTCCCACCCCCGCGATCCACTTCCACGCCGCCTTCGGGCGCCCCACCAGGAAGACCGCCGGGACCGCCGCCACGAGGAAGCGCAGCGCGGAGAACAGCAGCGGCGGGAAGTGGTCGAGGCCGATCTCGATGACGACGAAGTTCACGCCCCAGACGGCGGCGACGAGAACGGCGAGCAGGGCGTGGGAAGGACGCATACGTCGAGGATCACCGCCCGTGACCCTTCAGCACCAGCGAAGATTCCTGCATGGTGGGGTGAAGCACCGCTTACCGATCGGGGAGCCGTCATGCTCGACCTCCAGCGCCTGCGCGCCCTGCACGCCGTGTCCGTGCACGGCACCGTCGGGGCCGCCGCCGCGGCGCTCGGCTACACCTCCTCCGCCGTCTCCCAGCAGATCGCCAAGCTGGAGCGGGAGACCAGGACCGTGCTGCTGGAGCGGGAGGGCCGGGGCGTGCGGCTGACCGACGCGGCGTACCACCTCGTCGCCACCGCGCAGGAGCTGCTGGCGATCGTGGAGCGGGCCGAGACCGAGCTGGAGGAGCGGCGCGGGGTGCCGTCCGGGCGGCTGACCATCGCCGCCTTCGCGTCGGCGGCCCGCGGGCTGATGCCGCCCGTCCTGGCCGACCTGGCGCGGCGGCATCCCGCGCTCGACACCCGGCTGACCGAGATCGACCCGCACCTGTCCGTGGACCTGGTCGCCAAGGGCGCGGTCGATCTCGTCGTCGCGCACGACTGGGACATCGCACCGCTGCCCGCCCCGGCGGGTGTGGAGCAGGCGGTCATCGGGGACGACCTGTGCGATCTGCTGGTGCCGCGCGGGCATCCGTTCGCGGAGCGCGGCACGCCGGTACGGCGCGAGGAGCTGGGCGGCGAGCGGTGGATCTGCCAGCCGCCGGGGCGGGTGTGCCACGAGTGGCTGGTGCGCACCCTGCGTACCGCCGGGCACGAGCCGGACATCGTGCACCAGGCGGACGAGAACCCGACCCTGGTCGCCCTGGTCGCGGCCGGGCTCGGTGTCGCGCTGATCCCCCGGCTCGGGCGCGGCCCGCTGCCCGACGGGGTGGTGGAGGTCCCGCTCGACCCGATGCCCGTACGGCATCTGTACGCACTGTGGCGGGACGGCGCGGCCCGCCGTCCGGCGATCGCGGAGACCGTCCGCACCCTGCGCGCCCACTGGCCCGCCGTCTCGGCACATCGGCCCACCGTGCCCCAGATGCCCTAGTCACCCCAGTCGCCCCAGTCGCCCCAGTCGCCCCAGTCGCCCCAGGTCCGGACGTCCGCCCCTATCCGAGATTTCCGCCCGCACCCGGGAACCCCCGCCCGTCCCCTCCCGTCCAATACGCGGACTGCCGGAGGAGCCCCTGCGGCGCGGTGTCGGCCACTCGCCACTGGCTGCGACCGCCGACCCACCCTCTCCGCCGCGCCGCGGCCGGCAGCACCGCCGCCATCGGCGCGCCCCCTCCCGAAGCGCCGATGGCGGCCCCGCCCGCATCCCCGGCCGACCGCGCCCACCGCACACACCCTTGACTGGCAGAAACTTCCCGGATATTGGTGACCTACTGGAAGTTTCCTTCAGCGGATCCCCCGCGGATCACCTCCCAAAGGAGCGCACGTGCCCGACATCAGCACGGGAAGCACAGGAAACACGGGAAACACGGAGAACGCAGGAAACACGGGGAGCGCCGCGCGTCCGTCCAGACGTGCCGTCCTCGCCGCGACGACGGCGGTCACCACCGTCCTCGCCGCCGGAGCCGCCGCGCACGCGGCCGGCACCTCCGGCGCCCCCTCGGCCCCCGCCTCCCCGGACGACCGGAAACTCCGTGCCCTCCTCTCCCGGATGACCCTGGAGGAGAAGGTCGGCCAGCTGTTCGTGACGCGGGTCTACGGTCACTCCGCCACCGACCCCGACCAGGCGGACATCGACGCCAACCTCGAGGAGATCGGCGTGCGCACGGCCGCCGAACTGCTGGAGAAGTACCGGGTCGGCGGCATCATCTACTTCACCTGGGCGCACAACACCCGCGATCCGCACCAGATCGCGAACCTCTCCAACGGCATCCAGAAGGCGTCCCTCGGCCTGCCGCGCGGGCTGCCGGTGCTCATCTCCACCGACCAGGAGCACGGCATCGTCGCCCGCGTCGGCGCGCCGGCGACCCTGTTCCCCGGCGCGATGGCCGTCGGTGCGGGCGCCTCCCGCTCCGACGCGCGCGACCTCGGCCGGATCGCCGGACGCGAGCTGCGCGCCCTGGGCATCCGTCAGGACTACGCCCCGGTGGCCGACGTGAACGTCAACCCGGCCAACCCGGTCATCGGCGTACGGTCCTTCGGGTCCGAGCCCCGGGCGGTGGCGCGGCTGGTGGCCGCCGAGGTCGCCGGGTTCCAGCAGTCGGGTGTCGCGGCGACCGCCAAGCACTTCCCCGGGCACGGCGACACCGCCGTCGACAGCCACACCGGCTTCCCGGTGATCACCCACAGCCGTGAGCAGTGGGAGCGGTTGGACGCGCCGCCGTTCCGGGCGGCGATCGCCGCGGGCATCGACTCGATCATGACGGCCCATCTGATGGTCCCGGCGCTCGACGCCTCCGACGACCCGGCGACCCTCTCCCGCCCGATCCTCACCGGCATCCTCCGCGAGGAGCTGGGCTACGACGGGGTCGTGGTCACCGACTCCCTCGGCATGGAGGGAGTGCGGACGAAGTACGGCGACGACCGGGTGCCGGTGCTGGCCCTGAAGGCGGGTGTGGACCAGCTGCTCAACCCGCCGTCCCTGGACGTGGCGTGGAACGCCGTCCTGAAGGCCGTCCAGGACGGCGAACTGACCGAGGCCCGGCTCGACGAATCGATCCTGCGCGTGCTGCGCCTGAAGGCGAAACTGGGCCTGTTCAAGGACCCGTACGCCTCCCCGGACGGGGTGGACCGCACGGTCGGCACCCGCGCGCACCGGGCGGCGGCCGACCGGATCGCCGAACGGACCACCACCCTGCTGGTCAACGAGGACCGCGTGCTGCCGCTGTCCCGGCGCCGGCAGCCGAAGCTGCTGGTCGTGGGCGCCGACCCGGCCTCCCCGTCCGGTACGACGGGACCGCCGACCGGTGTGCTGGCGGGCGCACTGGAGGAACTGGGATTCACCGCCACCGCCCTGTCCACCGGTACGGCACCGTCCGCGGCCACGATCGAGCGGGCCGTGGCCGCCGCGCGGGAGGCGGACGCCGTGGTCGTCGGGACGTACAACGTGACGGCGGCGAGCAGCCAGCGGACGCTGGTCGAGCGGCTCCTGGCGACCGGCAGGCCGGTGGTCGCGGTGGCGATCCGCAACCCGTACGACGTGGCCCATCTGCCCGCCGTACCGGCGTACCTGGCGACGTACTCCTGGACCGACGTGGAACTGCGGGCGGCGGCCCGGGTGATCGCGGGCCGGGTGGAGCCGCGCGGGACGCTGCCGGTGCCGGTGCAGCGGGCGGACGACCCGGCGGCGGTGCTGTACCCGGTCGGGCACGGGCTGACGTACTGACCACGGCCTCCGGGCCCCGCGCACCCGGGTGGCCCGCCTGACGTAGCGCCCGTACGTCACACACCCGACGCACCCTCACCAACGTGCGCAAAGCATGCCGTATGTCTGGCGTGGGGCGCCGCGGCGGGGGCCGCGGGGCGGGGGGGGTGGGGGGGGGGGTGGGCGGGGGCGTATAAAAAAAAGAAGCGGGCGACGAAGAGAATTTTGTTTGTATA
>NZ_JBHXQZ010000012.1:55088-55835 GCF_042717095.1 Streptomyces sp. NPDC058632
CCGGGTGGCCCCCCCTGACGTCGCGCCCGTACTTCACACCCCGGACGCCCCCACCCCACCGTGCCAAACGCTCGCCTTTTGTCTGGCGGGGCCCGCCGCGGCGGGCCACGCTGGACGGGGGTCTTCGGGGAGGGTGACGCACGTGAGAAGTTCCCTGGGGGCGGTGTGCGCGCTCGCCGTGCTGGCCGCGGCCCTGTCGACCGGCTGCCAGAGCGCGTCCGGGGGCGCCGGGAGGAACGGCCGCCCGGGCGAACAGCGGACGGCGACGGTACCGGAGGTGCCGGCCCGGCCCTCGGGGTACGGGGCGGTGTTCCTCGCGATCGACGAGTGCAGTTCGTTCGGCCGGACCAGTTTCACCGAGGTGCCGTGCACGAGTGAGCGGGCGGCGGCCCGGGTCGTCGCCCGCCACGACGGAACCGTCCGGGACGGGCCGCGCTGCCCCGCCACCACGGACTTCGTCCTGCACATCAGCGAGCAGAGCCCCGCGTCCGACGAGGACGGCGACGGGGCGGTGCCGCGCGGCTACGCCTGCATGCGCAACCTCCAGCCCCCGCACCCGGGCGATCCCGGGGGCGGGGGCGGGCCGCGCACCATCGTCGGCGACTGCGTCCGCGGCCTGGACGACGGGCAGGTGCGCGAGACGGCCTGCGACGGCACGGGGAAGCACGCGCCGGAGTACGAGGTGACGAAAGCCGTGGACGCCAGGCACGAGTGCCCGGCGTCCACCACAGACGATGTCCGGCTCGG
>NZ_JBHXQZ010000012.1:55845-65466 GCF_042717095.1 Streptomyces sp. NPDC058632
GCGGCGCTCCCGCCGTTCGGGGACCTGGTCCCCCCCGGCCGGTCTTTGCCTCAACCTCCCGCGTCGCGCCCTCGCACCGCGCCCCCCCCCCCCACGACTCTCTATGTCCGGCTCGGCGGCAGTTCACCGGTGGGCTGCGCCCGCCCGGTGTGAGCTGGGCCGCCCACGCCCCTACCGGTGCAGCGCCGGCTCCCGCTGGATGTCCCGCACGTCCAGCCTGCGGTCGAACGTCGCCAGCGGCTTCGCCTCGGCCGGGTTCTCCTCGACCGCGCTCGGGGCGACGCCCGCCCAGTCGAGGATGCGGGCCGTGGCGAGCGCCCTCTCCTCGTCGGCCAGACCGGCCACGTTGGCACCGTGGTTCATGCCCGGGGCGGTCATGACGTACGAGTCGCGCGCGCCCTTGCCCACACGGAACCGCTCGGCGCCCCACGGGTCGTTCTCGCCGTAGACGAAGAGCATCTGCCGGGCGTTGTGCCGCACCCAGGTGTCGACGTCCCGCATGGCCCGGTGGTCGAACGTCATCGGGATCGAGCGGGGCACGAAGTCGCGCGGCGGCTGGTAGCCGTAGCGGACGTACTTCTTCTCGATGTGCGGGAAGTGGATCGTCGGCGCACCGAGCTGCGTACCGGCCTGGTAGTAGTACGGCGTGTACGGGGACAGGCCCTGGTCCGTGTAGAACGAGAAGCCGGAGATCGTGTCGACCGAGGTCCAGATCTCGTCGTCGGTGGCGTTCTCGGCGTCCGCCGGGATCTGCGCGCAGTCCGCCACGGTGCTGTACTGCCAGAAGCCCCACACGTAGTCGAGGACGACCGCCTCGTACGCCTTGTCCAGGCTGCCGACGATGTCGAAGGTGTAGCCGTTCTCGGCGACGAGGGCCTCGTACTTCTCGCTCAGCGCCTCGCGGCGCACCAGTGCCTCGCGCTGCACGCCGTTCAGGCGGGTGCGGCACTCCTCGGTGCCGACCTTCCGGAAGAAGCGGTCGTAGGCGGAGTCCTCCTTGTTCACCACGTCGTTGGGGGCGACGTAGGCGACGACACCGTCCATGTCACGCGGGTAGAAGCGCTCGTAGTACGTGGCGGTCATGCCGCCCTTGGAGCCGCCGGTGGAGATCCAGTTCTTCGAGTAGATCCCCTTCAGCGCCCGGTGGACGCGGTGCTGGTCGCTGGCGGCCTGCCAGATGTCCAGCTTGGACCAGTCGGCCGGGTCCGGGCGGGACGGGGTGAAGAAGCGGTACTCCATGGAGACCTGGTTGCCGTCCACGATCTGGGTCGGCTCGCTGCGGCGGGGCGTCGTCGAGACGTTGTAGCCGCCGGTGAAGAAGACGGTCGGCCGCGCGACGTCCTTGTGCAGCACGGTGATCCGCTGCTGGAAGGTGCCCTTGGAGGGCCTGCGGTGATCGACCGGCTGGGTGTAGTTCAGGACGAAGAAGCGGTAGCCGGTGTACGGCTTCTCCTCGACCAGGCTCATGCCCGGGACGGAGAGCAGTCTCTCCTTGATGTCGGTGCCGGCGGTGACGTCGGTCTCGGCGGCGGTGGCCGCACTCGCCGCGCCCACCGTGCCGATCAGCATCGTGAGCGTCAGCAGCCATCTGAGCGCCTTGCGCATGCACACTCCCCTGTCGAACAGATGTGGCCGGAAGCTAGCCGACCAACTCGCCCGAGCACCAGGGGACATGGGGATAACCCTCTACGCAGAGAGGGGCAAAGGCCTTACAGCGGACGGAAATCGCACGGACCCGCATCGCGACTCGGGCTCGACGGACCCGCATCGCGGCTCGGGCTCGGGCGCGCGCTCAGCACAGGATCCAGCCGGAGCTGACCGATCCGCCGGCCACCCTGCCCTTCACCCAGACGCAGCGGCGCCCGGCGTGCACGGTGACCGGGCCGGCGTGCCGCTTGTAGTGGCCCTCGTCGACCACCGGACGGCCGCCGCGCGCCCGGATGCTCACCGACATCTTCCGCTTGGTGCCGGGCTTCCTGGCGAGGGTGACGGCGCAGAGGTAGCCGCCGCGCTTGTAGACGACGACCGAGCCGGTGGAGAACGGCAGGGTGCGCATCTTGCGTCCGGGGCAGTGCGCCGCGGCCTGTGCGTCGCCCGGCGCGGCGACCACCAGCAGCCCCGCCGCGGTCAGCACCGCCAGGCCGAGCGCGAGCCGCCGGTGTATCGCTCCACTTCCCACTGCCGTTCCTCCCCGTACCGAACCGCGCCGTACACAAGCCCGCGCCGAAGCCCGCACCGCCTCTGCCACGACCGACGGCGTACGGGTGTACGGACGCACGGCGTACGCCGGATGGTTGCCCGCCCGTCTTCCCGCCCCGCGGACGCCCCCGCACGCCGTCACGCACGCCCCGGCGGGTTCACCGCCCCGCGCCGACCGGCTCCTCCGGTTCGGCCTGCCCGACGAAGGTCCGCCACAGCGCGGCGTACTTCCCGTCGCGGGCCAGCAGTTCGTCGTGCGTGCCGTCCTCGGCGACCCGGCCGTGGTCCACGACGACGACCCGGTCGGCGCGGGCCGCGGTGGTCAGCCGGTGCGCGACCACCAGCGTCGTACGCCGTCCCGCCAGCCGGTCCGTCGCCCGGTTGACCTGGGCCTCGGTGGCCAGGTCGAGCGCGGCCGTGGCCTCGTCGAGCAACAGGACGTCGGGGTCGACGAGTTCGGCGCGGGCCAGCGCGATCAGCTGGCGCTGGCCGGCGGAGAGGTTCCGGCCGCGCTCGGCGACCTCGTGCAGGTAGCCGCCCTCCAGCGTGGCGATCATCTCGTGCGCCCCGACCGCGCGGGCCGCCGCCTCGACCTCGGCGTCGGTGGCGTCCGGGCGGCCGTAGGCGATGGCGTCGCGGATCGTGCCCGGGAAGAGGTAGGCCTCCTGCGGGACCACGCCGAGCCGGTGCCGGTACGCGGTGATGTCGAGGTCCCTGAGGTCGGTGCCGTCGACGGTGACCCTGCCCCCGGTCGGGTCGTAGAACCGGGCCACCAGCTTGACCAGGGTGGACTTCCCGGCACCGGTCTCGCCGACGAACGCGACGGTCTGCCCGGCGGGGATGTCCAGGTCGATGCCGCTGAGCGCCTCCTCCTCGTCCCCGTAGGCGAAGCGCACGTCCTCGAAGGCGACCCGGCCGCGCAGGGAGGGCACGCCGAGGGGCTTCGCGGCGTCCCGGGTGGACGTCGGCTCCCGCAGCAGTTCCTGGATGCGGCCCAGGGAGACGGACGCCTGCTGGTAGCCGTCGAAGACCTGGGAGAGCTGCTGCACCGGGGCGAAGAACAGGTCGATGTAGAGCAGGTACGCGACCAGCGCGCCCGTCGTCAGCGTTCCGTTGTCGACCCTGATCCCGCCCACGACGAGGACCGCCGCCGCGGCCGACGACGCCAGGAACTGCACGAACGGGAAGTACACCGAGATCAGCCACTGGCCCCGGATACGGGCGGCCCGGTAGCCGTCGCTGCGCTCGGCGAAGCGCCGGTTGCCCTCCCGCTCGCGCCCGAAGGCCTGCACGATCCGCAGCCCGGACACCGATTCCTGGAGGTCGGCGTTGACCACCGACACCCGCTCCCGGGCCAGCTCGTACGCCTTCACGCTGGCCCGGCGGAAGAAGTACGTGGCGATGATCAGCGGGGGCAGCGTGGTGAAGACGACCAGGGCGAGCTGGACGTCGATCACCAGCAGGGCGGCCATGATGCCGAAGAAGGTGACCACCGAGACGAAGGCGGTGACCAGACCCGTCTGCAGGAACGTCGACAGCGCGTCGACGTCGGTGGTCATCCGGGTCATGATCCGGCCGGTCAGCTCGCGCTCGTAGTAGTCGAGGCCGAGCCGCTGGAGCTGGGCGAAGATCTTCAGCCGCAGCGAGTACAGCACGCGTTCGCCGGTGCGTCCGGTCATCCGGATCTCGCCGGTCTGCGCCGCCCACTGGACCGCCACCACGAGCAGGCCGAGCAGGGCCGCCGCCCAGACCGCGCCGAGGGCTGCCTGGGTGACGCCGTCGTCGATGCCGTGCCGGATGAGCACCGGCAGCAGCAGGCCCGCGCCGGCGTCCACGGCGACGAGGCCGAGGCTGATGAGCAGGGGCGTGCGGAAGCCGCGCAGGAGGCGGCGCAGTCCGTAGGACTCCTCCGGCTGCACGGCCCGGCGCTCGTCGACGTCGGGGACGTCGTCCGCCGGGGGCAGCGCCGCGACCTGGGCGAGCAGTTCGGGGGTGGCCGGGCTGCCGGCCAGGGCGGTGTCCTTGGGTTCGCGGTCACCGGTCCACAGGCGGGGGGTGACCCCGCGTTCGGCGTCGAACTCGGCGTCCAGCTCCGCGCGGACCGTGGTGTCGGCGGTGTCGTCCGCGTCGTACTTCTGGAGAGCGGCTCGCGGGGTGTGGCCCGGGGAGACGCCGCCCAGCTCGTCGGGGTCGGTGAGCAGCCGGCGGTAGAGGGCGGAGCGCCGCTGGAGCTCGTCGTGGGTGCCGAGGTCGGCGAGCCGGCCGCCGTCGAGGACGGCGATGCGGTCGGCGAGGTTCAGGGTGGAGCGGCGGTGCGCGATCAGCAGGGTGGTGCGGCCGCGCATGACCTCGGCCAGCGCCTCGTGGATCTCGTGCTCGACGCGGGCGTCCACGGCGGAGGTGGCGTCGTCGAGCACCAGCAGGCGCGGGTCGGTGAGGAGGGCGCGGGCGAGCGCGACGCGCTGGCGCTGGCCGCCGGAGAGGGTCAGTCCGTGCTCGCCGACGGTGGTGTCGTAGCCGTCGGGCAGCTCCGTGATGAACCGGTCGGCCTGGGCGGCGCGGGCGGCGGCCACGATCTGTTCCCCGGTCGCGTCCGGGCGGCCGTACGCGATGTTGGCCCGCACGGTGTCGGAGAAGAGGAAGGAGTCCTCCGGGACCAGCCCGATCGCGGCCCGCAGCGACTCGCTGGTCAGCTCGCGCACGTCGTGCCCGCCGACGAGGACGGCACCGCCGGTGACGTCGTAGAAGCGCGGCAGGAGCAGCGAGACGGTGGATTTCCCGGAGCCGGAGGCGCCGACGACGGCGAGGGTCTCGCCGGGCCGGATCTCGAAGGACAGGCCGCTGAGGACCGGGCGGGCGGGGTCGTAGCCGAAGGAGACGTCGTCGAACTCGACGGTCGCGGGGGCGTCCGCGGGGAGCTCCTTGGTGCCGTCGGCGAGGGACGGCTCGGTGTCGATCAGTTCCAGGACGCGCTCGGTGGCGGCCCGCGCCTGCTGTCCGACGGTCAGCACGACGGCGAGCATCCTGACCGGGCCGACCAGTTGGGCGAGGTAGGTGGAGAAGGCGACGAATGTGCCCAGGGTGATGTTGCCGCGCACGGCGAGCCAGCCGCCGAGCGCGAGCATCGCCACCTGTCCGAGGGCCGGGACGGCCTGGAGGGCCGGGGTGTACCGGGAGTTCAGCTTGACGGTGCGCAGCCGCCCCGCGAACAGCCGGCGGCCGACCTCGCGGAGCTTGCCCGTCTCCTGTTCCTCCTGCCCGAAGCCCTTCACCACGCGGACGCCGCTGACCGCGCCGTCGACCACGCCGGCGACGGCGGCCGCCTGGGCCTGCGCGTACCAGGTGGACGGGTGCAGCCGGGTGCGGCTGCTCCTGGCGATCCACCACAGGGCGGGGGCGACGGCGAGGGCGACGGCCGTGAGCGGCAGTGACAGCGACGCCATGATCCCGAGCGAGATCAGGAACAGCAGGATGTTGCCGATGGTCATCGGCAGCATGAAGAGCAGGCCCTGGATCAGCTGGAGGTCGCTGGTGGCCCGCCCGACGACCTGCCCGGTGGACAGCTCGTCCTGACGGCGGCCGTCGAGCCGGGTGATCGTCCCGTACATGTCGGTCCGCAGGTCGTGCTGGACGTGCAGGGCGAGCCGCCCGCCGTAGTAGCGGCGGACGTACGTGAGGGCGTAGACGACGACCGCGGCACCGATCAGTGCGCCCGCCCAGGGGGCCATGGCGCGGGTGTGGTCGCCGATCACGTCGTCGATGACCACCTTGGTGAACAGCGGGACCAGCGCCATCACGGCCATGCCGCCGAGGGACGAGCCCAGGGCCAGCACGACGTCCCCCGGATGACGCCACGCGTACGTGCCCAGTCGTCGTGCCCATCCCTGCTGCGGTGCCACGCGGGTGCCCTCCGGTCGTACTGATCCGACTCGTCCTGATCTACCGGAAGACACCAACGCCCACCGCACCGGATTTCATCCCTCCGCCGGCCGCCTCCGGCGGGACGGCCGGGCCGGGCGGACCGGCGGCCCCGGTTCGCCCGGCCGCCTCGGACCCCGTCGCCCCCGGGACCGTCGCGCCCGGGACCGTCGCCCCCGGGCCGGCTGCCCCGGAGCGGGGCGCTCCTTCCGAAGGACGTCACGCAATCGACACGTCCCATACATTCCCTTGCCTTCATGTCCATGTCACGATGCGAGCGCCCTCACTCAACCCGCGTAGATCGGACGCCCCCACATGCTCGCGATACGCATGCGCACCCGGCGCCACAAGGCGGTGGCCTTCGCCACGGCCGCCGCGCTCACCGCCCTGGCCGTCCCCGCCCTGACCGCGACCCCCGCCACGGCCACGACCACGTCCTACGACTCGACGTACTACAAGAACGCGGTCGGCAAGTCGGGCACCGGCCTCAAGTCCTCGCTGCACACGATCATCAGCAGCCAGACGAAGCTGTCCTACTCGGGTGTCTGGAACGCGCTGAAGGCCACCGACCAGGACCCCCGCAACAGCAACAACGTGGTCCTGCTGTACTCGGGCCTCTCCCGCAGCAAGTCCCTCAACGGCGGGAACACCGGCGACTGGAACCGTGAGCACGTGTGGGCCAAGTCCCACGGCGACTTCGGCACCTCCACCGGCCCCGGCACCGACATCCACCACCTGCGCCCGACGGACGTCCGGGTCAACAGCATCCGCGGCAACAAGGACTTCGACAACGGCGGCAGCGCCGTCTCCGGCGGCGGCGGCAGCCTCACCGACTCCGACTCCTTCGAACCCCGCGACGCCGTCAAGGGCGACGTGGCCCGCATGATCTTCTACATGGCGGTCCGCTACGAGGGCGGCGACGGCTGGGCCGACCTGGAGGTCAACGGCAACGTCAACAACGGCAGCAACCCGTACATGGGCAGGCTCTCCGTACTGAAGGCGTGGAACGAGCAGGACCCGCCGGACGCCTTCGAGGAACGCCGCAACCAGGTCATCTACGACTCCTACCAGCACAACCGCAACCCGTTCATCGACCACCCGGAGTGGGTCGAGGCGATCTGGTAGGGCCCCGCGACGCCCGTGGTGCCCGGCGATACCCCCCGGGCACCACGGCACCACCCCGGCAGCCCCGCCCGCCTGCCCGGACGCCCGCCCGCCCGGACGAAGCCCTACCCGTCGACCTCGTACCGTCCGACCTCGAGGAAGTGCCGCAGCGCCTCCGGGGTGCGTTCGTCCAGAGCCGCTTCCGCCGCTGCACGCAGGGCGTCACTGATACCGGGGTCGGCGAGGATCCGGAAGACGGCAACACGGTCGTCCTCGAACTGGGCAACGCTCTGCCGCTCAGGGAATCACTGGCTCTGCTCAGGGCAACAGCAAGGGACTACGAACATCATGGCTGACCGAGCGATACCGAACGCAGGGGCGCTGAGGGGCTGGCGGAAGTCCTCTCACAGCGACGACCAGGGCGGCAGCTGCCTGGAGGTCCTGGACAACTACCTCACGGGCGTCCCCGTCCGTGACTCCAAGGCCCCCGAGGGGCCCGCACCGGTCTTCCCGTCGGCCGGGTGGGCGTCGTTCGTTGCAGGGGTCAAGAACGGACACCTTTTTATCTGACTACTCCTCGGTCACCTTGCCCTCGGTGAGAACGAAGACCTGACGCTTGCGCTGCCCGCCCCGCCGGGCCGGGCGCTCCCACGAGTCCCTGCCCCTCTGCGCCCGCCCCATCAGTCGCGCCCCGCCCCGTCCGCTCGCTCGCCCGCCCCGTCGTGCGCGCCGGCCTCACGCGCCACCAGCAGCCGCCGCGCGATCTGCCCCTCCAGGAGAGCCGGAACCCCGCCGAAGGCCCCCGCGAGATAGGACCGCGTGAGGTCCTCGTCCTCGCCCGGCTCCGCATCGGTGAGCGGATACAGCCCGGTCGCCCCGTCCTTGTCCTTCTCCGTCAGCCACACCTGCGCCGGGTCGAGGAGCCGCTCGCCGCTCGGGGTGGTGAGCACCGTCGCGTCGTGCGACGTGAAGACCAGCTGGGCGCCCCTGGGGTTCGCGTACGGGTCGTGGAAGAGCCGGACGACCTCGGCCGCGAAGCGGGAGTGCAGGCTGGCGTCGAGTTCGTCGACGAGGAGGACCGCGCCTTCGTCGAGGGCGAGGAGCAGCGGGCCCAGGAGGGCGAACCAGGACCGGGTGCCGTAGGACTCCTCCTGCCAGTCGAAGGACACGTCCCCGGCAGCCGAGTGGTGCGTCAGCTTCACCGTGTCCTGGCCCGGGCCGTCCTGGACGACCGTCGCTCCGGTGATGCCGAGGTCGGCGACCCTCAAAAGCTCCTGGATCCTGGTGGCCCTCGGACCGGACAGTTCCTTCGTGGTGTACCGCGCGCGCTCGTCCCGCTCGACCTCCGGGCTGATCATCCAGAAGTTGCGGCGGAACCAGTGGAACAGCGGGGAGAGCTGCGGGTGGTTGTCCGTGCCGGCCGTGGAGAGCAGCAGTGCGTTCGGCCGCGTACGCCGTACGAGCTGGGCCCGGTCCCTGACCCGTCCGCCGGGCCACTTGAAGACGTCCGGCCGGGAGGCGTCGCGGTCGAGCCATTCCTGACGGCGACCGCGCGGGTAGCTGTGCAGCCATTCGGACTCGACACGGGTGGCTCCGAGCTCGAAGCCGTACGTCCAGCGGACCCCGTCGATGACGACATCGACCTCGAAGAAGGAGGGTTCGCTCTCGCTCTTGGGGTCCAGGGAGAAGACCTGACGCGGTATGCCGTCGTAGGAGGCCCAGTGAGCTTAGGAGTTGAGGACCGCGTTGCGCATGTCGGTCATCGCGGTCAGCACGTTGGACTTGCCGGAGGCGTTGGCCCCGAAGATGCCGATCAGCGGGAGCACGGAGAGGGATCCGCCGCCCGCGAGGTCCACCGGGTTCGCCGATGCGTCCTGTCCGGCACCGGGCGCGACGAAGGACAGCTCCTGCTCGTCTCGCAGGGACCGTACGTTCGCGACGCGAAATCTCAGTAGCAAGCCGCCCTCCTCTCCGTGGTGCAGGGTAGTCGCCGCGCAGGACGACGGCCCGGCCGGGAAGCCCGCGACCTCACGGAACATACCGTTGGCGGGATCGCTTCCGCAGCCGATCGAGTGATCGACATCGTGCGCACGCCGCTCCCCCGGAGCGGGGAGAGCGGTCCGGAGGCCAGGCGCCGGTGTCACGAGCCCTGCGCTCCCCGCGCGCGCGGGGGCGGTGCTCGGCGGGGAGTACGCCGTCGAGCCTCGGGTTCGCCCCATCAGGTGGTGTGGGCCACAGGCCCGGTAGATCGCTCGTGGCCCGCTGGAAGCATGGGAGTGCCCCGGCCGATCCGCCGGGGCACTCCGCCAAACGAACACCTGACTGGTGAAATACGGGATAACCCCGTGCTCGTCCCGCCCCCCCCCCCGCACCCACACCCCCCGCCCACTGCCGGGCCCG
>NZ_JBHXQZ010000012.1:65476-101834 GCF_042717095.1 Streptomyces sp. NPDC058632
GCGCCGGGGTTCCCCCCCATGTGGTGGGGGGGCCACCCGCCGGGGTTCGTGGCGGGGGCCCCGGTGGAAGCTTGGTTGGGCCCGGGCCCTCCCGCGGGGCCACTCCGCTTCCGTAACTCCTGACTGGAGAATGCCGTGAAGACCCGTTCCTGGTCCCTCGCCGCCGCCCTCACCCTGACCGCGCTCCTGCTGCCGGTCCCGGCGGCGTCCGCCGCGCCGGCCGCGCCCCCGTCCTGTTCCGACGGGTCGGTGTGCTTCTGGAGCAAGGAGGGCTTCGGCGGCGACTACTGGGAGTGGACCGCGCGCAGCGGCTACCGCGACATGCCGCCCCGCCTCCACGACCACGTCGGCTCCTTCGTCGCGAGCACCCGGGCCTGCTTCGTGAACTGGCAGCCCACCGAGAAGCGGGACGTCTTCAACGGCGACTGGCGCTCCCGCTACCTCGGCGACTTCGGCGGCCGGATCGACGGGGTGGGCCCGGGCGGCTGCTGACCGGCCGGACACGCCGCTTTCCCGCCGTGCTCACGCCGGGCAGGGGACCGCCGTCCCTCCGTCCTCACGCCGGACAGGGCACCGCCTCGCGGGCCGAGCGCAGCGCCCCCGCCCACCAGGACAGCTGCTCCAGCAGCGTCTTGGCGTACCCCGGGGTCTCCGCGTCGAGCGGGCGGCCGTCCTGACAGGCGGCGTAGTACGGCGGGAAGGCGAGGCCGTCCCGGATGGTCACCGCGTGCAGTTCGGTCAGTACGTTCTCCAGGTGCAGCACCGCGTGCCGGCCGCCCACTGGGTGAAGTGCCAGTCGGTGGCGGCCTTCAGGGACGCCGGGTGGCCGTGGTTGTACTCGGGTGTGTGCGTGAGAACGAGGAGGGCCGGCGCCTGCTGCGGATCATCCGTCGCGGCACCGGCTCTACTCGATCGGCTTCTCGCCCCGGGGCGGCCGGGAGCGGACCACGAAGGGCCGGGAGAGGACGGTGACGGCGACGGAGAGGGCGGCCAGGACGGTGATCGTGGTGCCGGGGGTGAGGTACAGGGCGACGGCGCCGGCGAGCGCGGCTCCGATGCCCTGCCAGGTCATCCGGCCGGCGGACTCGACGCCCTGGACCTGGCCGCGGACCGGGTCCGGGGTCAGTGCGAGCAACTGCTCCTGGAGCGGCAGAGTGGCGGCGAACCCTGCGCCGGCCACGAACACGGCGACCGCCGCCACCACCGTGGGCGGGCCGGCGGCGAACAGCAGGTACGGCACGGCGAGCAGCAGCCGCAGGGCGAAGGCGCAGCGGCGTCGCCGCTCGGCCGTGAGCAGCCGTCCGACCGCCAGGTCTCCGAGCAGCATGCCGGCCGAACCGGCGGCCAGGAGGACGCCCGCGTGCTCCGGGTCGTAGGAGATGAACAGGGCCTCGCAGCCGACGATCAGGCCGTTGGGAACCCACAGGTTCAGCAACAGCGCGCGCCTGCCGGGGTGGGAGAGGAGTTCGACGTTGGTCGCCCAGGTCCGGCGCAGTCCGGGGCGACGGGCCGGATCAACCGGATCGGGCGTACGGGCCGAGTGTTCCCGGACGGTGGTCGCCACGGTGACGAGCCCGAGTGCGGTCAGGGCGGCGGCGACGGCGAAGACCTCGTGCGGGCTCAGGTGGCGGAGCAGGACCGCGCCGACGGCGAAGCCGAGGACCGCCGTACCGCCCGAGGTGACGTTCATCAGCGACCGCGCCAGCGCGTACGTGGAGGCGGGTACGACTTCGGCGAGCAGCCCCAACCGCGTTCCGGTGCCGAGGGACTGGAAGAACCCCAGCACCAGGAGCAGGCCGAACCGGACGGCCAGGGGCAGCCCCGGGACCGCCTGCGCGGCGACGCCCGCCAGGGAGACGCACTGGAGCGCGACGAGGGTCCGGCGCGGACGGTGCCCGTCCGCGACCGACATCAGGGTCAGCGCGCCGAGCACCGTGGCGAACGTGGCGCCGTACATGCTCACGGCCGTCAGGAACGGGGACCCGGTCCTGTCGTCGACCAGCATGCCGAGCGCGAAGCCCGACAGGGTGCTCGCGGCGACCGTCAGCGTGAAACCGACGTACAGGCCGGCGAACTCACGGTTGCGGAGCAGGGCGCGGTAGCCGGTGGGCGGAGTTCCGGCGGGGGCAGCCCCGGTGGGAGCGGGGGTGTGTGCGGAAGGGGACGCGGAGGCGTCGTCGGAAGGCATGAAAAAAGCCTCCGTATGCGCCCGCTGGGCGCCGGAGGCCAACTCGCACAGTCTAACAAGGAGTTCGGCCGGCAGACGTTCGGTTCAGGTGGGTCGGTGCGAACATCCGCAGGACCGTGGGGAGGACGACCACCGACGGGCCCGGTGTGGTCAGGGCCCGGGACAGGTCCCGCTCCAGGGTGTCGGGGGTGGTCCGCACTCCCGGGACGCCGAAGGACTCCGCCAGGGCCACGAAGTCCGGGCCGGTCAGGTCGGTGGCCGTGGCCTCGCCGTAGGCGTCGGTCATGTACTCGCGCAGGATGCCGTAGCCGCCGTCGTCGACGATCAGCCAGGTGACGTCGAGGTCGTACTGGCGGGCCGTGGCCAGTTCGGCGACGGAGTACAGGGCGCCGCCGTCCCCGGAGACCGCGAGGACCGGGCGGGCGGGGTCGGCGACCGCCGCGCCGAGGGCGGCCGGGAGGCCGTAGCCGAGGCCGCCGGCGCCCTGGGCGGAGTGCAGGTGGTTGGGGCCCTTGGCGTCGAAGGCGGACCAGGCCCAGTAGGCCAGGATCGTCATGTCCCAGAAGGAGGGCGCGTCGTCGGGCAGGGCGCGGCGGACGGACGCCAGCACCTCCTGTTCCAGGGTGAGTTCCTGGGACGCGATGCGTTCGGCGACCTTCGACAACAGCGTGCGCACGCGTTCCGGCGCCGCCTCGTCCTCGCGCGGCTCCACCGTCTCCAGGAGGGCCTGGAGGGCGAGGCGGGCGTCCGCGTGGATGCCGAGCGCGGGGTGGTTGGACTCCAGCTTGCCGAGGTCGGCCTCGATCTGGACGATCCGGCCGCGCGGCGTGAACGTGTGGTGGTTCGAGGAGAGTTCGCCCAGTCCCGAGCCCACGACCAGGAGCACGTCGGCGTCCTGGAGGAAGTCCGTCGTGTGCCGGTCCTCCAGCCAGGACCGCAACGACAGAGGGTGCGTCCAGGGGAAGGCGCCCTTGCCGCCGGGGGTGGTGACGACCGGCGCCCGGAGGCGTTCGGCGAGCTTGCGGAGCTTGCCCGAGGCGTCGGAACGGATCACTCCCCCGCCCGCGATGATCGCGGGACGTTCCGCGTGCGTCAGCCAGTGGGCGGCCACCGCCGTCAGTTCGGGGCGCGGGGGCAGTTCGTCGGGGGTGGCGTCCATGGCCGTCACGGCCGGGAGGGACGTCGGGGCCGCCAGCACGTCCTGCGGGATCTCCACCCACACGGGACCGTGCGGCACCGTCAGCGCCGACTTCCAGGCCTCGGTGACCGCCGACGGGATCTGGGACGCGGTGCGCGCGGTGTGGACGGACTTGACCACGCCCCGGAACGAGGAGGCCTGGTCGGGCAGTTCGTGCAGATAGCCGTGGCGGCCGCCGCCCAGTCCCGCCGTCGGCACCTGGCTGCCGATCGCCAGTACGGGGGCGGAGGCGGCGGCGGCCTCCTGGAGCGCGGGCAGCGCGGTCAGCGCGCCCGGCCCGGTCGACAGCAGCAGCGGGGCCGCCTCGCCGGTGATGCGGCCGTACGCGTCCGCCGCGAAGGCGGCGTTGTTCTCCACCCGCAGGCCGACGTACCGGAGGTCCGAGCGGCGCAGGGCGTCGAAGACGCCGAGCGCGTGCTGGCCGGGCAGGCCGAAGACGGTCGTCGCGCCGAGGCCGGCCAGGGTTTCCACGACCAGGTCGCCGCCGGTGCGGCCGTCGGGAGGGTTCAGCGCGGCCTCCGTCTGTGCGGCGGTCGGGCGGAGCACCAGGTCGTGGTCGTGGGTCACTTGCTCTCGTTCTCCTCGCGGGTCCCGGCGATCTGGCGGGACATGATCGTGGTCAGCTCGTACGCCGTGTGGGAGGCGGCGACCGAGGTGATCTCCGCGTGATCGTACGCGGGGGCCACCTCGACGAGGTCGGCCGAGACCAGGTTGCAGGAGGCCAGCCCGCGCAGGATCTCGAGCAGCTCGCGGGAGGTCAGGCCGCCCGCCTCGGGGGTTCCGGTGCCGGGGGCGTGCGCCGGGTCCAGGCAGTCGATGTCGATGGAGATGTACAGCGGGCGGTCGCCGATGCGCTGCCTCAGCTGGTCGGCGACCTCGTCGGCGCCCCGGCGGTAGACGTCCGCCGAGGTGACGATGCCGAAGCCCATCTTCTCGTCGTCGGTGAGGTCCTGCCGGCCGTAGAGCGGGCCGCGGATGCCGACGTGGGAGAGGGCCTCGGTGTCGAGGATGCCCTCCTCCACGGCCCGGCGGAACGGGGTGCCGTGCGTGTACTCGGCGCCGAAGTAGGTGTCCCAGGTGTCCAGGTGGGCGTCGAAGTGGAGCAGGGCGACCGGGCCGTGTTTCTTCGCGACCGAGCGCAGCAGCGGCAGCGCGATGGTGTGGTCGCCGCCGAGGGTCATCAGGCGGGCGCCGGTGCCGAGCAGGTCGTCGGCGGCGGCCTCGACGGTCTCGACGGCCTCGTTGATGTCGAACGGGTTGACGGCGATGTCACCGCCGTCCGCGACCTGGGCGAGGGCGAAGGGGGAGGCGTCCTGCGCGGGGTTGTAGGGGCGCAGCAGCCGGGACGCCTCACGGATGGCGTTGCCGCCGAACCGGGCGCCCGGCCGGTAGGAGACGCCCGAGTCGAACGGCACGCCCACCACGGCGATGTCGGTGCGGCCGACCTCGTCGAGCCGGGGCAGCCGGGCGAAGGTCGCGGGGCCCGCGTACCGGGGGACGCGGGACGAGTCGACGGGCCCGCGGGGCGTCTCGTTGCTGCTCATGGGTACTGCCTTCTTTCCTGCGCTTCGTCGCGTGGGCACTGCCTGCCGCATGGCTCCACTGACGCCGGGGATCTGGCCCGGCCTCACTGTCAGCGACGTTAGGCGGCCGGAAAGCGGGCTGCAAAGTGTACGTTTCATCCACTTCGGACGGCGGACATGGAGGAAACGTCCACCCTGCCGGACCCCGCGGTCCTCCCCCGGGGAACACGGCCGCGGTGAGTACGCGTACGGAGGCCGTCCGAGTACGTGACGCACGTCCCAGGGGGCAATACGCCGGGTACGCCCGGCCCGGGCTGCTCCACAATGGGAGGCATGCCGATATCCGGGACGCCCAGCCGCGCCGAACTCCTCGCCCACCTCACCGCCACCCGCATCGCGGGCGAAGTCGCCACCCCGCGCGAGAACAACCTCTCCCATTACCGCAAACTGGCGAACGGCGACCGCCACTACTGGCTCGGCCTGGAGCTCGGCGACCGCTGGAGCGACGAGCAGGACGTGCTCGCGGTGATGGCGGAGCGGGCCGGCGTCAGCGACGACGCCGAGCACCGGTACGGCCAGGACACCATCGACCCCGAGCTGACCGTGGCCGGCCTGGAGCGGATGGCGGGGCGGCTGCGCAAGGCGGCGGACGGGCAGCAGCGGGTGCTGTTCGCCACCGGTCACCCCGGCGGGCTGCTCGACGTGCACCGGGCCACGGCCGCCGCGCTGCGCGCCGCCGGCTGCGAGATCGTGGTGATCCCGGACGGGCTGGCCACGGACGAGGGCTATGTGATGCAGTTCGCGGACGTGGCGGTGCTGGAGCACGGTGCCACGCTGTGGCACACGCACTCCGGTGAGCCGATGAAGGCCATTCTCACCGCCCTGGAGCGTGAGGGCCGCCCGCTGCCGGACCTGGTGGTGGCCGACCACGGCTGGGCGGGCTACGCGGGGCAGCACGGCGTCGACTCCGTCGGCTACGCGGACTGCAACGACCCGGCGCTGTTCCTCGCGGAGGCGGAGGGCACCGTCCAGGTGACGGTCCCCCTCGACGACCACGTGGTCAGCCCCCGCCACTACGACCCGATGACGGCGTACCTGCTGGCGGAGGCGGGACTGGACCAGGGCGCCCGCTAGGGCACCGGTGGGGCTTCCTCGCGGGGGACGCGGACCAGGCCCTCCTGGATGACCGACACCGCGAGGCGGCCGTCCTGGGTGTAGATGCGGGCCTGGCCCAGGCCCCGGCCGCCGTGCGTGGACGGGGACTGCTGGTCGTACAGCAGCCACGCGTCGGCACGGAACGGGCGGTGGAACCACATGGCGTGGTCGAGGGAGGCCCCGACCACGTCCCCCACCGCCCAGCCGCCGCGGCCGTGGGCGAGCAGCACGGAGTCCAGGAGCGTCATGTCGGAGACGTAGGTGGCGAGGACGACGTGCAGCAGGGGGTCGTCAGCCAGCTTGCCGTTGCTGCGGAACCACACCTGGGAGTGGGGCGCGCGGGGCTCGCCGAAGCGGCCGTAGGGCGGCTCGTCGACGTAGCGCAGGTCCACGGCCCTGCGGGCCTCCAGGAAGCGCTCGACGACGTCGGGGGCGAGATGCCCGTAGTCGCGCAGCCGTGCCTCGGAGGTGGGCAGGGTGTCCGGGTCGGGCGCGGACGGCATCGGCTCCTGGTGTTCCAGGCCCTCCTCGTACGTCTGGAAGGACGCCGAGAGGTGGAAGATCGGCTTGCCGTGCTGGACCGCGACGACGCGGCGGGTGGTGAAGGAGCGGCCGTCGCGGATCCGGTCGACGGTGTAGACGATGGGCGCGCCCGCGTCGCCGGGGCGCAGGAAGTACGCGTGCAGGGAGTGGGCGGGCCGGTCCGCGGGGACGGTCCGCCCGGCGGCGACCAGCGCCTGCGCGGCGACCTGCCCGCCGAAGACGCGGGGGACGACGGCGAAGCGGGACTGGCCGCGGAAGATGTTCTCCTCGATCTGCTCGAGGTCGAGCAGATCGAGGAGTTCCTGTAGTGCCTGGCTCATGGGGTCAGTTGTACCGGTACTTGTAGAGGCCAGGGATATCGGCCGTCCTACAGGCCCATGTCCTTGGCGATGATCGTCTTCATGATCTCGCTGGTGCCGCCGTAGATGCGGTTGACGCGGTTGTCCGCGTACAGGCGGGCGATCGGGTACTCGTTCATGTAGCCGTAGCCGCCGTGCAGCTGGAGGCAGCGGTCGATGACGCGGTGCGCGACCTCGGTGCAGAACAGCTTGGCGGAGGCGGCCTCGGCGGGGGTGAGTTCGCCCGCGTCCAGGGCCTCGGTGGCGCGGTCGGCGACGGCCTCGGCGGCGTCCACCTCGGCCTGGCAGGCGGCCAGCTCGAACTTGGTGTTCTGGAAGTGGGCGACCGGCTTGCCGAAGACGGTGCGCTCCTGCACGTAACTCTTGGCGAACCGGACGGCGGCCTTGGCCTGCGCGTAGGCGCCGAAGGCGATGCCCCAGCGCTCGGAGGCCAGGTTGTGGCCGAGGTAGGAGAAGCCCTTGTTCTCCTCGCCGAGGAGGTCCTCGACGGGGACCTTGACGTCGACGAACGCCAGCTCGGCGGTGTCGGAGGTCTTCAGGCCGAGCTTGTCGAGCTTGCGGCCGACGGAGTAGCCCTCGGACTTGGTGTCGACGGCGAACAGGGAGATGCCGTGGCGGCGGTCCTCCGCGGTCGGGGCGGCGGTGCGGGCGCAGACGATCACCTTGTCGGCGTGGACGCCGCCGGTGATGAAGGTCTTGGCGCCGTTGAGGACGTAGTGCGTGCCGTCCGCGCTCGGCTTGGCGGTGGTCTTCATGCCCGCGAGGTCGGAGCCGGTGCCCGGCTCGGTCATCGCGATGGCCCACATCTCCTCGCCGGTGGCGAACTTGGGCAGGTAGCGCTTCTTCTGCTCGTCGGTGGCGAGCATCTTGATGTAGGGCAGGGCGAGCAGCACGTGCACGCCGGAACCGCCGAACTGCACGCCCGCGCGGGCGGTCTCCTCGTAGAGGACGGCCTCGAACTTGTGGCTGTCCAGGCCCGCGCCGCCGAACTCCTCGGGGACGTTGATCCCGAAGATGCCCAGCTCACCGAGCTTGTAGTAGAAGTCGCGGGGCGCCTGGCCCGCCGCGAACCACTCGTCGTAGACCGGCACGACCTCGGCCTCGATGAAGGCGCGGATGGTCTCCCGGAAAGCCTCGTGGTCCTCGTTGAACACCGTACGGCGCACAGCCGCCACCCTTCCTTGCGCCTGAACCGGCGCCGCTCTCGCGTACGTGGTTGCTCGCCGTGGGGTTCCTCGATCCATGATTGCGGCCCCACGTGGCTAAGCGCTTGCTCAGAAAGCAAAGATACCGGCGAGTATCCACAGCCGTCCAGACCGTCGGCCCCGTAACGCTCGTCACGTACGCCGGCGTCAGGCCGTGCCCGCCGCGTCGAAGGCGCCGCGGGCCATCCGGTGCAGGAGGGCCGCCGTCGTGGCGCGGCCGGGCAGGGAGCCGGGCCGGGTGAGGTGCGGGGTGGAGTTGAGCAGCCCGAACACGGAGTGCACCGCCGAACGGGCGGCGGCTTCGGTCAGGTCCGGGTAGAGCGCGCGCACCACCTCGACCCACAGCTCGACGTACTGCCGCTGCAGCTGCCGCACCAGCTTGCGGTCGGTGTCCCGGAGGCGGTCCAGCTCGCGGTCGTGCAGGGTGATGAGGGGCCGGTCGTCGAGCGCGAAGTCGATGTGGCCCTCGATCAGCGAGTCCAGGACCACCTCGGGAGCCACCCCGTCGACCTCCTTCAGCCGCCGCTTCGCGCCGGTGAGCAGCTGCCCGCTGATCCCCACGAGGAGCTCCGCGAGCATCGCGTCCTTGCCCGCGAAGTGCCGGTACAGGCCGGGTCCGCTGATGCCGACCGCGGCGCCTATCTCGTCGACCCCGACTCCGTGGAAGCCGCGCTCGGCGAACAGCCGCGCGGCCTCCTTGAGGATCTGCTCGCGGCGGGTCGGGGCGTCGGTTCTGGTGGCCATGGGAACGATTCTAGACAGCGGGGTTAGCGGTCGTTAACCTGAACGAAACCGTTAACGCTCATTAACCAGTGAGGGGACCGGCAGATGGACGAGGCACCGGGGCTTCACAGCGCGGCCGATCCCGCGTCGGAGTCCTTTCGGGCCAACGAGGAGGCGCACCGCGCGCTCGTCGAGGAGCTGCGCGCCAAGCTGGCGGCGGCCGCGCTCGGCGGCGGTGAGCGGGCCCGGGCCCGGCACACCGCGCGGGGGAAGCTGCTGCCGCGCGAGCGCGTGGACACCCTCCTCGACCCCGGTTCGCCGTTCCTGGAGCTGGCCCCGCTGGCGGCCGACGGGATGTACGAGGGACAGGCCCCGGCGGCCGGGGTGATCGCCGGGATCGGGCGGGTGGCGGGGCGCGAGTGCGTGGTCGTCGCCAACGACGCGACCGTCAAGGGCGGCACGTACTACCCGATGACGGTGAAGAAGCACCTGCGCGCGCAGGAGGTGGCCCTGGACAACCGGCTGCCCTGCGTCTACCTGGTGGACTCCGGAGGGGCGTTCCTGCCGATGCAGGACGAGGTGTTCCCGGACCGGGACCACTTCGGGCGGATCTTCTACAACCAGGCCCGGATGTCCGGTGCCGGCATTCCGCAGATCGCGGCGGTGCTGGGCTCGTGCACGGCGGGCGGGGCGTACGTCCCGGCGATGAGCGACGAGGCGGTGATCGTCCGCGGCCAGGGCACGATCTTCCTCGGCGGCCCGCCCCTGGTGAAGGCGGCCACCGGCGAGGTGGTCACGGCGGAGGAGCTGGGCGGCGGCGAGGTCCACGCGCGGGTGTCGGGCGTCACCGACCATCTGGCCGAGGACGACGCGCACGCGCTCAGGATCGTGCGGAACATCGTCGCGACGCTGCCCGCGCGCGGTCCGCTGCCCTGGCGGGTCGAGCAGGCCGTCGAGCCCAAGGTCGACCCGCGGTCGCTGTACGGCGCGGTCCCGGTCGACTCCCGTACGCCGTACGACGTGCGGGAGGTCGTCGCGCGCGTGGTGGACGGTTCGCGGTTCGCCGAGTTCAAGGCGGAGTTCGGGCAGACCCTGGTGACCGGCTTCGCCCGGATCCACGGCCATCCGGTGGGGATCGTCGCCAACAACGGCATCCTGTTCTCCGAGTCGGCCCAGAAGGGCGCCCACTTCATCGAGCTGTGCGACCAGCGCGGGATCCCGCTGGTGTTCCTGCAGAACATCTCCGGCTTCATGGTCGGCAGGGACTACGAGGCCGGCGGCATCGCCAAGCACGGCGCCAAGATGGTGACGGCGGTCGCGTGCACGCGGGTGCCGAAGCTGACGGTGGTGATCGGCGGTTCGTACGGCGCGGGCAACTACTCGATGTGCGGCAGGGCGTACTCGCCCCGCTTCCTGTGGATGTGGCCGGGCGCCAAGATCTCGGTCATGGGCGGCGAGCAGGCCGCCTCGGTGCTGGCGACCGTCAAGCGCGACCAGCTCCGGGCGCGCGGCGAGGAGTGGCCGGCCGAGGAGGAGGACGCGTTCAAGGCACCGGTCCGTGCCCAGTACGAGCGGCAGGGGAACGCCTACTACGCGACGGCCCGCCTGTGGGACGACGGAGTGATCGACCCGCTGGAGACCCGGCAGGTCCTGGGCCTGGCCCTGACCGCGTGCGCCAACGCGCCACTGGGCGACCCCCAGTTCGGCGTCTTCCGGATGTGAGGGACGGACGACTGTGACAGATCGAACGATGTTCGAAACAGTTCTGGTGGCCAACCGGGGCGAGATCGCCGTCCGGGTCATCCGCACCCTGCGGTCGATGGGCGTGCGCTCGGTGGCCGTCTTCTCCGACGCGGACGCCGACGCCCGGCACGTCCGCGAGGCGGACACGGCGGTACGGATCGGGCCGGCGCCGGCCGCGGAGAGCTACCTGTCGGTGGAGCGGCTGCTGGAGGCCGCCGCCCGCACCGGCGCCCGGGCGGTGCACCCCGGGTACGGGTTCCTCGCCGAGAACGCGGGGTTCGCGCGGGCGTGCGAGGAGGCGGGGCTGGTGTTCGTCGGTCCGCCGGCGGACGCGATCGCGCTGATGGGTGACAAGATCCGCGCGAAGGAGACGGTCGAGGCAGCCGGTGTCCCGGTCGTGCCCGGTTCCAGCGGCAGCGGGCTCACCGACGAACAGCTCGCCGACGCGGCCCGCGAGGTCGGCGTGCCGGTGCTGCTGAAGCCGTCGGCGGGCGGCGGCGGCAAGGGCATGCGGCTGGTGCGGGACGCGGCGGCGCTGCCCGACGAGATCGCCGCCGCCCGCCGCGAGGCCCGCGCCTCCTTCGGCGACGACACGCTCCTCGTCGAGCGGTGGATCGACCGCCCCCGGCACATCGAGATCCAGGTCCTGGCCGACGGCCACGGCAATGTCGTCCACCTGGGCGAGCGCGAGTGCTCGCTCCAGCGCCGGCACCAGAAGATCATCGAGGAGGCGCCCAGTGTGCTCCTCGACGAGGCCACACGCGCGGCGATGGGCGAGGCGGCGGTCCAGGCGGCCCGCTCCTGCGGCTACCGGGGCGCGGGCACGGTGGAGTTCATCGTCCCGGGCGACGACCCCGCCTCGTACCGCTTCATGGAGATGAACACCCGCCTCCAGGTGGAGCACCCGGTCACCGAGCTGATCACAGGACTCGACCTGGTGGAGTGGCAGCTGCGGGTGGCGGCGGGCGAGCGGCTGCCGTTCGGGCAGGACGACATCCGGCTCACCGGCCACGCGGTCGAGGCCCGGATCTGCGCCGAGGACCCGGCGCGCGGTTTCCTCCCCTCCGGCGGCACGGTGCTGAAGCTGCGTGAGCCGCAGGGCTGGGGGTCCCCCCTGCTCGAAGAGCTCGGGGGAGGCGTCCGCACCGACTCCGGGCTCAGCGAGGGCACCGAGGTCGGCAGCCTGTACGACCCGATGCTGTCCAAGGTGATCGCGTACGGCCCCGACCGCGCGAGTGCGCTGCGCAGGCTCCGGGCGGCACTCGCGGAGACGGTCACGCTGGGCGTGCAGACCAACGCCGGGTTCCTGCGGCGGCTGCTCGCGCACCCGGCGGTGGTGAGCGGTGATCTGGACACGGGGCTGGTGGAGCGGGAGGCGGAGGGCCTGGTCGCCGCCGGCGTACCGGAGGAGGTGTACGAGGCGGCGGCCGCGGTACGGCTGGACGCGCTGCGCCCGCGCGGCGACGGCTGGACGGACCCGTTCTCGGTGCCGAGCGGCTGGCGGCTGGGGGGCACGCCGAAGCCGGTCGCGTTCCACCTGAAGGTCCAGGATCCGGTGGAGCACACCCCGCGCGGCACCCACAGCGTCACCGACGACCGGGTGTCGGTGACGGTGGACGGTGTCCGCCACACCTTCCACCGCGCCGCCGACTGGCTCGGCCGGGACGGCGACGCCTGGCACGTGCGCGACCACGATCCGGTCGCCGCGTCCCTGAACCGCGCGGCGCATTCCGGCGCCGACTCGCTGACGGCGCCGATGCCCGGCACGGTGACGGTGGTGAAGGTCGCCGTCGGCGACGAGGTGGGCGCGGGCCAGAGCCTGCTGGTGGTGGAGGCGATGAAGATGGAGCACGTCATCTCCGCCCCGCACGCCGGCACGGTCACCGAACTGGACGTGGCCCCGGGCACCGCGGTCGCCATGGACCAGGTGCTGGCGGTCATCGCCCCCGCGGCAACGGAGGAGGAGACGGCGTGAACTCCGTGGAACCGGACCTGCCCATGACCGTACCGGCGGAGGGCCTGCCCGCGCGGGTGCGGATCCACGAGGTCGGCGCGCGCGACGGTCTGCAGAACGAGAAGGCGACCGTCCCGACGGTCGTCAAGGCGGAGTTCGTCCGCCGCCTGGCCGGCACGGGCCTGACCACGATCGAGGCGACGAGCTTCGTCCACCCCGCGTGGGTGCCCCAGCTGGCGGACGCGGAGGACCTGTACCCGGCGGTGGCCGGCCTGCCGGTGTCGCTGCCGGTCCTGGTGCCCAACGAACGGGGCCTGGAGCGCGCGCTGGCGCTCGGCGCCCGGCGGGTGGCGGTGTTCGCCAGCGCCACGGAGTCCTTCGCCAAGGCCAACCTCAACCGCACGGTGGACGAGGCACTGGCGATGTTCGAGCCGGTGGTGACCCGGGCGAAGGGTGAGGGCGTCCACGTCCGCGGCTACCTGTCGATGTGCTTCGGCGACCCCTGGGAGGGCGCGGTCCCCCTCCCCCAGGTGGTGAGGGTGTGCCGGGCCCTGCTGGACATGGGCTGCGACGAGCTGAGTCTGGGCGACACCATCGGGGTGGCGACCCCGGGCCATGTGACCGCCCTGCTCACCGCCCTCACCCGGGCGGGCGTACCCGTGTCCGTCCTGGGTGTGCACTTCCACGACACCTACGGCCAGGCCCTGTCCAACACGCTGGCCGCGCTCCAGCGGGGCGTCACCACGGTCGACGCCTCCGCCGGCGGACTGGGCGGCTGTCCGTACGCGAAGTCCGCCACCGGAAACCTCGCCACCGAAGACCTCGTGTGGATGCTGCGCGGACTCGGCATCGACACCGGAGTCGACCTCGGCCGTCTCGTCGCCACAAGCGTCTGGATGGCCGCCCACCTGGGCCGACCCAGCCCGTCCCGTACCGTCCGCGCCCTCTCCCACCAGGAGCAGTGAACGACATGGACCACAGGCTCTCCCCCGAACTGGAAGAACTCCGCCGTACGGTCGAGGAGTTCGCGCACGACGTCGTGGCGCCGAAGATCGGTGACTTCTACGAGCGGCACGAGTTCCCGTACGGGATCGTCCGCGAGATGGGCCGCATGGGGCTGTTCGGCCTGCCGTTCCCGGAGGAGTACGGCGGGATGGGCGGCGACTACTTCGCGCTGGGCGTGGCCCTGGAGGAACTGGCCCGGGTGGACTCGTCGGTGGCGATCACGCTGGAGGCCGGTGTGTCGCTGGGCGCGATGCCGCTGCACCTCTTCGGCACCGAGGAGCAGAAGCGCGAGTGGCTGCCCCGTCTCTGCTCCGGCGAGATCCTGGGCGCGTTCGGCCTGACGGAGCCGGACGGCGGCAGTGACGCGGGCGCGACCCGCACCACGGCCCGCCTGGACGAGACGACGGGCGAGTGGGTGATCAACGGCACGAAGTGCTTCATCACCAACTCGGGCACGGACATCACGGGCCTGGTCACGGTGACGGCGGTCACCGGCCGGAAGCCGGACGGCAGGCCGCTGATCTCGGCGATCATCGTCCCGTCGGGCACCCCGGGCTTCACGGTGGCGGCCCCGTACTCGAAGGTCGGCTGGAACGCCTCGGACACGCGGGAGCTGTCCTTCCAGGACGTCCGCGTCCCGGCGGCGAACCTGCTGGGCGAACGGGGCCGGGGTTACGCCCAGTTCCTGCGCATCCTCGACGAGGGCCGCATCGCCATCGCGGCACTGGGCACGGGCCTGGCGCAGGGCTGTGTGGACGAGTCGGTGAAGTACGCCGGGGAGCGGCACGCGTTCGGCCGTCCGATCGGCGCCAACCAGGCCATCCAGTTCAAGATCGCGGACATGGAGATGAAGGCCCACACCTCCCGCCTGGCCTGGCGCGACGCGGCGAGCCGTCTGGTGGCGGGGGAACCGTTCAAGAAGGAGGCGGCGCTGGCCAAGCTGTACTCGTCCACGGTCGCGGTGGACAACGCCCGTGACGCCACCCAGATCCACGGCGGCTACGGCTTCATGAACGAGTACCCGGTGGCCCGCATGTGGCGCGACTCCAAGATCCTGGAGATCGGCGAGGGCACGAGCGAGGTCCAGCGCATGCTGATCGCCCGGGAACTGGGTCTGCCGGCGGGCTGACGGCTCGGGAGGCGGGCCGGGTGGGCCCGCGCTGCCCACCCCCGCCGGCTTACCCGTCGACCAGGGTGAACAGCACCATCGGCAGCGCCATCGGCACCAGGACGAGCCCCGCGCTCGCCGCCCAGTAGTGCCGTCGCCGGGGGGCACGACGCCGGGCGGGCCGGCGGGTTCAGCGGGATCCACAGGGCGAGGAAGGCCGCCCACCCCGGGACCGGGAGCATCACCCAGGGGGGGCATCCCGTCGTTGTCCGTGGGCTCCCCGGAGGTGAGACCCGGCTCGGCCAGGGGGTGGTCCGCCGCGAACATCACCGACAGCCACGGCGGCACCACAGCCACGACCCCGAGGATCAGGTCGACGGCCGGCGGAGCGCCCCATCGCCTGAGCGGTCGCACGTCCAACCCCCCTTGTCCGTGAGGGGAGTCACTCCATGGAACGGGGGTCGCCGCTGTTCCTGGAGGGGAGAAACACCGGACTCCCCCTGGACACGCCATGAGGTTAGGCTAACCTAAACCCTGCCTCGGGTCCGAGGCACCGCAAGCCTGCACCCCACGCCTCCGTACGCACGAAAGCAGACCCGCCCATGTCGAACGCCAGAACCGCCCGCTTCTCCCGTCGCGGCATCCTCGCCGCCGGTGGCGCCCTCGGACTCGGTGCCGTACTCGTCGCCTGCGGGGGCGAGGAGACGAAAAGCGGTGGCTCGGACTCGGCGGCGGCGGACAAGGAGTCCGGCCCCTGGTCCTTCAAGGACGACCGCGGTACGACGGTGAAGCTGGACAAGGTGCCCGCGAACATCGTCGCGTTCACCGGTGTCGCCGCGGCCCTCCACGACTACGGCGTCGAGGTCAAGGGCGTCTTCGGCCCGACGAAGACCAAGGACGGCAAGGCCGACGTCCAGGCCGGCGACATGGACATCAGCAAGGTGACCATCCTCGGCAACGTCTGGGACCAGTTCAACGTCGAGAAGTACGCGACCCTCGCCCCCGACGTCCTGCTCACCACCACCTTCGACGACGCGGGCACCCTCTGGTACGTCCCCGAGACGTCCAGGGAAAAGATCGCCAAGCTCGCGCCGAGCGTCGCCGTCTCCGTCTACGACCGCCGGCTGACCACGTCGCTGGAGCGCATGTGGGAGCTGGCCGAGTCGCTGGGCGGCGACATGAAGGCCGCGAAGGTCACCGACGCGAAGAAGCGCTTCGAGGAGGCCTCGGAGCGGCTGCGCCAGGCGGCGAAGGCCAACCCCGACATCAAGGTGATGGCCGGTTCGGCGAGCCCGGAGCTGTTCTACGTCTCCGGCACGAACCTCTCGGTCGACCTGGAGTACTACAAGGCCCTCGGCGTGAACTTCGTCGAGCCGACGGAGAAGGCCAAGGAGCCCACCGGCGGCTGGTTCGAGAGCCTGAGCTGGGAGAACGTCGACAAGCACAAGGCCGACCTCATCATCATGGACGACCGCACCTCGGCCATCCAGCCCGCCGACATCACCGAGGCGACCTGGAAGAAGCTGCCCGCGGTCGAGGCCGGTCAGGTCATCGGGCGGTCCGCCGAGCCGATCCTGTCCTACGACAAGTGCGTGCCGCAGATCGAGGCCCTCGCCGAGGCCATCGAGAAGGCCAGGAAGGTCAGCTGACCGTTCCCGCCCTCCCCCGCCACCGGAGCCGTACGTGGCCACTGCCGTAGCCGCCCCGTTCCGCTTCCCCTCCCTCCAGGTCGCCGGAACGGGGCGGCCCGGTCCGCCCCTGACCCGGGTCGCCTTCACCGGGATCGATCCGCACGCGTTCCGGCCCGCCGGACCGGACCGGTCCCTGACGCCGCCCCTGCCGCAGCCGGAGCCGGCGTGAACTCCCCGCCGGTGCGCGCGGCGATGCGGTCGTCCACCCCGCGGGACCCGTGCACGGACGCCGGGGTCGGCACCACCGGGGCCGGCATCGGCTTCATGCCGCACGGCGTCGGCCCGGAGGGGCCGGCAACCGACGCCGGCGCCGGGACCGCCTGGTTCGTACGGGGCGGAAACGGCGGCGCCGGGCCGTCCAGGACTCCCCCATGGCCCTGGACGGCCTGCGCGACGGCGGCCTTCGGGCCCCCGGTACGAGGCTCCCGCCCGCCGAGCGGCCGTACGTGTGGTTCCCGGGCGAGTCCGGCCGCGTGAAGCAGCTGCGGCGGTCCTTCGTCGGTGAGTGCGGTCCCGACCGCACTCACGTCACCTCCGCCGGGTACTGGCGCCGCGGCCCGACGGAGGAGCGGCTGCGCGAACAGCGTTGACGGCGCCTCCGGTTGACCCCCGTCCCACACCTCGTGACGCAGTGATGACGGTCACGGCGGCAACAGGAATGAAACGCAGACAGTTAGGTTAGGCTCACCTAAGCAAAAAGGCCGCACCGCGGCGCGCCCGCTCCCTCCCCGCACCGGACCGTCCCCACCGGAGGCCCCCACATGCGCTCGCACCTGCTCAACGACACCACCGCGGAGCACTATCGCCGCTCCGTGACCGAAGGAGTCGAGCGGGTGGCAGCCAAACTCGCCACCACAGAACGCCCGTTCACCGGCGTCACGGTCGACGCCCTCGCCCCCGCCATCGAGCGGATCGATCTCGACCGGCCGCTGCACGACACCACCGCGGCGCTGGACGAGCTGGAGGACGTCTACCTCCGGGACGCGATCTACTTCCACCACCCCCGCTACCTCGCCCACCTCAACTGCCCGGTCGTCATCCCGGCCCTGCTCGGCGAGGCCGTGCTCTCCGCCGTCAACTCCTCCCTGGACACCTGGGACCAGTCGGCCGGCGGCACCCTCATCGAGCGGAAACTGATCGACTGGACCGCCGCCCGGATCGGCCTCGGCGCCGCCGCCGACGGGGTGTTCACCTCCGGCGGCACCCAGTCCAACCTCCAGGCGCTGCTGCTGGCCCGCGAGGAGGCGAAGACCCGCGACCTCGGGACCCTGCGCGTCTTCACCTCCGAGGTCAGCCACTTCAGCGTGCAGAAGTCCGCGAAACTGCTCGGCCTGGGACCGGACGCCGTGGTGTCGGTCCCCGTCGACCACGACAAGCGGATGCAGACCGTGGCCCTCGCCCGCGAACTGGCGCGCTGCGCCGAGGACGGTCAGGTCCCCATGGCCGTCGTCGCCACCGCCGGCAGCACCGACTTCGGCTCCATCGACCCGCTGCCCGAGATCGCCGAACTGTGCGCGCAGTACGGCGTCTGGATGCACGTGGACGCCGCCTACGGCTGCGGGCTGCTCGCCTCGCTGAAGCACCGGGACCGCATCGACGGCATCGAGCACGCGGACTCGGTCACCGTCGACTACCACAAGTCCTTCTTCCAGCCGGTGAGTTCGTCCGCCGTACTGGTCCGTGACGCGGCCACGCTGCGGCACGCCACCTACCACGCGGAGTACCTCAACCCGCGCCGCATGGTGACCGAGCGCATTCCCAACCAGGTCGACAAGTCCCTGCAGACCACCCGCCGTTTCGACGCGCTGAAGCTGTGGATGACGCTGCGCGTGATGGGCGCCGACGGCATCGGCCGCCTCTTCGACGAGGTCTGCGACCTGGCCCGGGACGGCTGGCAGCTGCTCGCCGCCGACCCGCGCTTCGACGTGGTCGTCGAGCCGTCGCTGTCCACGCTCGTCTTCCGGTACGTACCGGCCGCCGTCACCGACCCCGCGAGCATCGACCGCGCCAACCTCCACGCCCGCAAGGCCCTGTTCGCCTCCGGTGACGCGGTCGTCGCGGGCACCAAGGTCGCCGGGCGCCACTACCTGAAGTTCACCCTGCTGAATCCCGAGACCACGACGGCCGACATCACCGCCGTCCTCGACCTGATCGCCGGCCACGCCGAGCAGTACCTGGGAGAGTCCCTTGAACGCGCTTCCTGAAGCCCCGGACACCACCTACGACTTCGTGGGAATCGGGCTCGGCCCCTTCAACCTCGGCCTCGCCTGCCTCACCGAGCCCATCGACGAACTCAGCGGCGTCTTCCTGGAGTCCAAGCCGGACTTCGAGTGGCACGCCGGGATGTTCCTCGACGGCGCCCACCTCCAGACGCCGTTCATGTCGGACCTGGTCACCCTCGCCGACCCGACGTCCCCGTACTCCTTCCTCAACTACCTGAAGGAGAAGGGCCGGCTGTACCCGTTCTACATCCGCGAGAACTTCTACCCGCTGCGCGTCGAGTACGACGACTACTGCCGCTGGGCCGCCGCGCAGCTGAGCAGCATCCGCTTCTCCACCACCGTCACCGAGGTGACGTACGACGAGGCGGACGGGCTGTACGCCGTACGGACCGGGGCGGGCGACACCTGCCGCGCCCGGCGGCTGGTGCTCGGCACCGGAACCGTGCCGTTCGTGCCCGAGGTGTGCCGGGGCCTGGACGGCGGCCTGTTCCACACCTCGCAGTACATGCACCGCAAGGCGGAGCTGCAGCAGAAGGAGTCGATCACGATCGTCGGCAGCGGGCAGAGCGCCGCCGAGATCTACTACGAACTTCTCTCCGAGATCGACGCCCACGGCTACCGGCTCAACTGGGTCACGCGATCCCCGCGGTTCTTCCCGCTGG
Organism: Streptomyces sp. NPDC058632; assembly: GCF_042717095.1. NCBI lineage: Bacteria > Bacillati > Actinomycetota > Actinomycetes > Kitasatosporales > Streptomycetaceae > Streptomyces > Streptomyces sp. NPDC058632. The sequence goes on from NZ_JBHXQZ010000012.1 coordinate 84,756, forward strand.
AGTACACCAAGCTGACCCTGGAGATGACGTCCCCGGACTACATCGACTACTTCCGCGCGCTGCCCGAGGAGACCCGCTACCGGCTGGAGAAGCAGCAGAAGGGTCTGTTCAAGGGCATCAACTCGGAGCTGATCGACGCGATCTTCGACCTGCTGTACCAGAAGAACGTCAGCGGCGGCGGCCGTCCCGTCCCCACCCGGCTGCTCACCAACTCCACGCTGACCGGGGCGCGTCACGAGAACGGCGGATACACGCTCGGCTTCCACCAGGACGAGCAGGACAAGGACTACGAGATCCGCACCGAGGGCCTGGTGCTGGCCACCGGCTACCACTACGAGCCGCCGGCCTTCCTCGACCCGGTCCGAGGCCGCCTCCGCTTCGACGGCCGCGGCCGGTTCGACGTGGCCCGCAACTACGCCGTCGACGTCACCGGCCGGGGCGTCTTCCTGCAGAACGCGGGCGTCCACACGCACAGCGTCACCAGCCCCGACCTGGGCATGGGCCCCTACCGCAACAGCTGCATCATCCGGGAGCTGCTCGGCACCGAGTACTACCCCGTCGAGAAGTCCATCGCCTTCCAGGAGTTCACGGTATGAGCATCACCGGCACCGGCCTGCGGACCGCGCTGGGCACCTTCGGTGTCCGTCCGCTGGACCCGCTGAAGGACGCCGAGCTGCTGCACGGCTGGGTCACCCACCCCAAGGCGGCCTTCTGGATGATGCAGGACGCGAAACCGGAGGACGTCGAGCGCGAGTACCTGCGGATCGCGGCCGACGAGCACCACCACGCCCTGCTCGGCCTGCACGACGGCGTCCCCGCCTTCCTGATGGAGACGTACGACCCCGCCCACCGCGAACTGACCGGTCTGTACGAGCCGGAGCCCGGCGACGTCGGCATGCACTTCCTGGTCGCACCGGCCGGCACCCCGCTGCACGGCTTCACCCGGGCCGTGATCACCGCCGTCCTCGCGCACATCTTCGACGACCCGGCGGCCCTGCGGGTCGTCGTCGAACCGGACGTGTCCAACAAGGCGGTCCAGGCCCTGAACGAGGCCGTGGGCTTCGTCCCCGTACGCGAGATCGACAAGCCGGAGAAGAAGGCGTTGCTGAGCTTCTGCACCCGTCAACAGTTCACCGCGGCCACGGGGGTGGGCGTATGAGCCCCGCCGGCACGAGCCGCGACGGCACGAGCCTCACCGGTGCCGTGGACCATCTGACGCCCGAGCGCTGGGAGAGGGCGAACCGCCTGCTGATCCGCAAGGCGCTCGCCGAGTTCGCCCACGAGCGGCTGATCGCGCCGGAGCCCGCGGGCCCGGATGCGGGGACGGACACGTACGTCGTCCGCAGTGACGACGAGCTGACCGAGTACCGCTTCACCGCCGTCCGCCGCGCCCTGGATCACTGGCAGGTCACCGCCGAATCGATCACCCGGCACCGCGGCGGAACCGAACTCCCCCTCGCCGCACTGGACTTCTTCGTCGAATTGCAGAAGTCGCTGGGGCTGAGCGACGAGGTCCTGCCGGTGTACCTGGAAGAGATCTCCTCCACCCTCTCCGGCACCTGCTACAAACTGGCCAAGCCACAGGTCACCTCGGCCGAGCTGGTGGACGCCGGTTTCCAGGCCGTCGAGACCGGCATGACCGAGGGCCACCCCTGCTTCGTCGCCAACAACGGACGGCTCGGCTTCGGCATCCACGAGTACCGGGCCTACGCGCCGGAGACGGCGAACCCGGTGCGGCTGGTGTGGCTGGCCGCGCACCGCTCACGGGCGGCGTTCACCGCCGGCGTCGGCATCGAGTACGAGTCGTTCCTGCGGCAGGAGCTGGGCGAGGAGACCGTCGAGCGCTTCCACCGCACGCTCACGGAGCAGGGGCTCGACCCGGCCGACTACCTGTTCGTCCCCGTCCACCCCTGGCAGTGGTGGAACAAGCTCGCCGTCACCTTCGCCGCCGAGGTCGCCCGCCGTCACCTGGTGTGCCTGGGCGAGGGCGACGACGAGTACCTGGCCCAGCAGTCCATCCGCACCTTCTTCAACCGGTCGAACCCCGAGAAGCACTATGTGAAGACGGCCCTGTCCGTCCTCAACATGGGCTTCATGCGCGGTCTTTCGGCCGCGTACATGGAAGCCACCCCGGCGATCAACGACTGGCTGGCGCAGCTCATCGAGGGTGATCCGGTGCTGCGGTCGACCGGGCTGACGATCATCCGGGAGCGGGCCGCGGTCGGCTACCGGCACCTGGAGTACGAGAAGGCCACCGACCGCCACTCGCCGTACCGCAAGATGCTGGCCGCGCTGTGGCGGGAGAGCCCGGTGCCGTCGCTGCGGGAGGGCGAGTCCCTCGCCACGATGGCCTCCCTGCTCCATGTGGACCACGAGGGGGCGTCCTTCGCGGGCGCGCTGATCGAGCGGTCCGGGCTCACCCCCGTGGAATGGCTGCGGCACTACCTGCGCGCCTACTACACGCCGCTGCTGCACAGCTTCTACGCCTATGACCTGGTGTACATGCCGCACGGCGAGAACGTGATCCTCGTGCTCGAGGACGGGGTGGTGCGGCGCGCGGTCTACAAGGACATCGCCGAGGAGATCGCGGTGATGGACCCGGACGCGGTGCTGCCGCCGGACGTCTCCCGCATCCGCGTGGAGGTGCCGGAGGACAAGAAGCTGCTGTCGATCCTCACGGACGTCTTCGACTGCTTCTTCCGTTTCCTGGCAGCCGACCTCGCCACCGAGGGCGTCCTCACCGAGGACGACTTCTGGCGGACGGTCGCGGAGATCACCCGCGAGTACCAGGCGTCGGTGCCCGAACTCGGCGACAGGTTCGCCCAGTACGACATGTTCGCCCCCGAGTTCGCGCTGTCCTGCCTCAACCGGCTCCAACTGCGCGACAACAGGCAGATGGTGGACCTCGCGGACCCGTCCGGCGCGCTCCAGCTGGCCGGCACCCTGAAGAACCCCCTCGCGGGTTTCTGACCCACGAACAGGCGGGCATCCCGGAGTACGGTCCTCGGGGACGCCCGTCGTCGGCTCGTCCCCGGCCGGCCGGCCTCGCTCGTCATGTACAGACCACCCGTGCGCGGATCCGGTGGAACGATCACCCCATGGCGGAAATCATCCAGAAGGACGGAACCTGGGTCCACGACGGCGACACCCTGCGGCTGACGCCCGGCCGGGACAAGAACGTCGGGCTGCTCCGCCGGACCCTGGGCGAACCGACGGTCCCCCGGGGGGCATTGGCGGGCATCTCCTTCGAGCAGGGCAGAAGGACGGGGCGGCTCGGACTGCGGCTGCGCGAGGGCGCCGGCCCTCCCCCACTGCCTGAACGGCGTGGGGGACCCCCAGCTCCAGGCGACCGGCGGCCGGCTCACCGAGCCGCACGACCCGTACCAGCCGACCGTGGACTCCGACCGGTACGGCGTCGCCGGGTACTTCGCGGACGAGGTCCGTGGCGCCCTGCTGCTCGACCGGGTGCCGTCCGACCCGGTCTCCGGCTATCTGCTGCCCGGTCCGTCCGTGCCGCTGTCGGTCGCCGCCGGGGACGGCTCGGCGAGCTTCGACGGGGAGCGGATCCGCCTGGAGTGGAACTGGAGGACGGAGGACTCCAAGTCCGCCGCCGGCGCCCGTACCCTCGCGCTGACCGACATCAGCACCGTGGAGTGGCAGCCGGCGGCCGGGCTGGAGAACGGTTGCCTGCGGTTCGCCGTATGCCACGCGCCCACCAGGACTCCGGCGAAGTACGACCCCGACGCGGTCGAGCTGTGGGGCTTCAAGAAGGACCCCCTGATGGCGCTCGTCGCCGCCGCCGTCCAGGCCCGCCTGCCGCACCCCGCCACCCCGGCCCTCGCCGGGAGCGAACACCGGGCGGGACCGAAGGCCCCGGCCGTGGACGCCTCCCCCGCCCGCGAGGACGGTCACGACGCGCTGCTGCGCCGGCTGCGCGAACCGGGCGAACCGCACCGCGCCGGAGTCCTGACCGACGAGGAGTTCACCCGGGCCAAGCAGGCGGTCCTCAAGCGCATGCAGCCCGGCCGTCGCCCCCGGCCGCACACCCTGCCGCGCACCCGCCTGCCGGCCTTCACTCCCGCCCACCCGCATCCCCCTGCCCGGAATCGGGCAGGATTCTTGCGCGTGCGCCTCCTTTACCCCAGGATCATCGAGTGCACGACGAACTTGTCGATCATCTGACGCGGTCCTCGCCCCTCAGCCGGGGCGAGGCGCTGCGGGTGATCCAGGACGTGCTCGCCTACTTCGACGAGACGACCGAGGACTTCGTCCGTCGCCGCCACCGCGAGCTCCAGGCCCAGGGCCTGGTGAACGCGACGATCTTCGAACGGATCGAGGCGGACCTCAGATACCGCGCCGTGGCCCCGCCCGAGCTCTCGCTCCGGCAGCTGCGGCGCATCGTCTACGGCTAGGGAAACACCACACATGTGCGGAATCGTCGGATACATCGGCAGGCGTGAGGTCGCCCCTCTGCTGCTCGAGGGCCTGCAGCGCCTGGAGTACCGGGGCTACGACTCGGCGGGCATCGCCGTCACCTCCCCGAAGGCGGCCGGTCTGAAGACGGTCAAGGCCAAGGGCCGGGTGCGCGACCTGGAGGCGAAGGTCCCGGCGCGCTTCAAGGGCACCACGGGCATCGCCCACACCCGCTGGGCCACCCACGGCGCCCCGTCCGACGTGAACGCGCACCCGCACCTGGACGCCGAGGGCAAGGTCGCCGTCGTCCACAACGGCATCATCGACAACGCCGGTGAGCTGCGCCGCAAACTGGAGGCGGACGGCGTCGAGTTCCTCTCCGAGACGGACACCGAGGTCCTCACCCACCTGATCGCCCGCTCGCAGGCCGTCAAGCTGGAGGACAAGGTCCGCGAGACGGTGCGGATCATCGAGGGCACCTACGGCATCGCCGTGCTGCACGCCGACTTCCCCGACCGCATCGTGGTGGCCCGCAACGGCTCGCCCGTGGTGCTCGGCATCGGCGAGAAGGAGATGTTCGTCGCCTCGGACATAGCCGCCCTGGTCGCGCACACCCGGCAGATCGTCACCCTCGACGACGGCGAGATGGCCACCCTCAAGGCCGACGACTTCCGCACGTACACCACCGAGGGCACCCGTACGACGGCCGAGCCGACCACCGTGGAGTGGGAGGCGGCCTCGTACGACATGGGCGGCCACGACACGTACATGCACAAGGAGATCCACGAGCAGGCCGAGGCCGTGGACCGGGTGCTGCGGGGCCGGATCGACGACCGCTTCTCCACCGTGCGCCTCGGCGGCCTGAACCTGGACGCGCGGGAGGCCCGCCAGATCCGCCGGGTGAAGATCCTCGGCTGCGGCACCTCGTACCACGCGGGCATGATCGGCGCCCAGATGATCGAGGAGCTCGCCCGCATCCCGGCCGACGCCGAGCCGGCCTCCGAGTTCCGCTACCGCAACGCGGTCGTCGACCCCGACACGCTGTACGTCGCGGTGTCCCAGTCCGGTGAGACGTACGACGTGCTGGCGGCGGTGCAGGAGCTGAAGCGCAAGGGCGCGCGGGTGCTGGGCGTGGTGAACGTCGTCGGTTCGGCGATCGCCCGCGAGGCGGACGGCGGCATGTACGTGCACGCCGGGCCCGAGGTGTGCGTGGTGTCCACCAAGTGCTTCACCAACACCACGGTCGCCTTCGCCCTCCTCGCCCTGCACCTGGGCCGCACCCGCGACCTGTCGGTGAGCGACGGCAAGCGGATCATCGAGGGGCTGCGCAGGCTCCCGGGGCAGATCTCCGAGATCCTGGAGCAGGAGGAGGACATCAGGAAGCTGGCCCTGCAGTACGCCGAGGCCCGCTCGATGCTCTTCATCGGCCGCGTACGGGGCTACCCGGTGGCCCGCGAGGCGTCCCTGAAGCTGAAGGAGGTCTCCTACATCCACGCGGAGGCCTATCCGGCCTCCGAGCTCAAGCACGGCCCGCTGGCCCTGATCGAGCCCGCCCTGCCCACCGTCGCGATCGTCCCCGACGACGACCTGCTGGAGAAGAACCGCGCGGCCCTGGAGGAGATCAAGGCCCGCAGCGGCCGGATCATGGCCGTCGCCCACCGGGAGCAGGAGAAGGCCGACCACACGGTCGTCGTCCCGAAGAACGAGGACGAGCTGGACCCCATCCTCATGGGCATCCCGCTCCAACTCCTCGCCTACCACACGGCGCTGGCCCTGGGCCGGGACATCGACAAGCCGCGCAACCTCGCCAAGTCGGTCACCGTCGAGTAGTCGAGCGGTCACCCCTCAAGGCATCCGGACGCCCGCGTGGGCGGGGCGGGGCGGGCACCTCGCCCCCCCCCGGCCACCCGCGGTTCAAGCCGACCCCGGTCGGGCGCCCCCGGGCCCCCCCCCCCCCCCCCCCCCCCCCCCCGCCCCGGCAACGAAAGTGGACGACCGGGCGCTGGGCCCGCTTCGCGAGGCGGCCGGCGACGGAGCCGAAGAGCCGGCCCACGAGGCCGTGGGTGGAGCCGACGACGATCGCGTCGGCCTCGTACTCCCGGCCGACCTCCTCGAGTTCGTGGCAGATGTCGCCGCCGCGCTCGACCAGGATCCAGGACACCTCGGTGAGGTAGTCCGCGCAGGCGAGCTCGAGACCGAGGACCTCGGTGCGGTGGTCGGGGACGTCGACGAAGACCGGGGGCTCGCAGCCCGCCCACACCGTGGTCGGGAGCCGGTTGGCGACGTGGACGATGATCAGCGCGGAGCCGAAGCGCCGGGCCATGCCGATCGCGTACGCGAGGGCGCGCTCACTGGAGGTGGAACCGTCGAAACCGACGACGACACCGTGCCGGAACGCCGGATCGCACGGCCGGCGCGACTGGGCCGCGCCCAGGGGCTCGGCCCCCACCGGCTCGGCGGCCGTGGGGTCGGCGAGGGGTCGCTTGCGGTCCGCGGGTTCGAAGAATTCGTGACCGGCCATGGCTGTCTCGGCGTTGTGATCCTTGTTATGAGGGACGACAGGCTGCGTCGGAGCTGTGTCCGGGAATCATCTTCCCAACCCCATACCCCCAAGGGTACGGCGGCACGCCTCCTTCGCGCAGATCCCGTCCACGCGCGCCGACGGGTATCCCGGAGCATGCCCGAGGGGCGCCCGTCACGCAATGGTTGCTGCGCTGTACAGGCGGTTTGCGCAGGGCGGGCCCAGCCGCGAGAGTGGGGCGTGCCGGGGTGCCGGCTCCGGCCGCGCGGGGACCGACGCCCCGCCCGCGCGTCGAACCCCCTGTGCCGCGCCCCACGGAGCACCCGCCGCGGCCGGATCCGGAGCGGACCCGCCGTACTGATCGCCCCGCTCCTCACCGCTCCTCACCGCCCGGCCCGGAAGAGGCCTCGCGACGGTCCCGCCGGGCCGGTCCGCGATCCGGCGGAGAGACACCGGTCGCCTGACCGGTTTCCGCGCACAGGGACGCATGTTTTCAGCCAACTTCCGCAACCTGTGCATCAACGGGTGCGACCACCCCCCAACCCCCGTTCGACCTGCACGGAAAGGGTCCGGGTGACCCCGGGCACCCTACGGGGATTGGCCACCGCGACAAGGCGTACTTCCCCGCACGGCCCACGAGTGCAACCCTTCGTGATCGAATGCTTCACGCCAAGTTGCCAAGTCGACAATCTACCGGGGGCTGAACTGGCCACCCGGGCACGACGGGACACAGTAGATTCGATCTTGACTGTCTTACGGCGGGGGACTCGTGCAGGACCGAGGGGAAACGTGCAGGTGCGACACAACCGAGGAGCCGCGACCACCGAGGGGGGCTTAGCAGTATGAGCCACGACTCCACTGCCGCGCCGGAAATCGCGGCCCGGAAACTCGCCGGGCGACGCCGCAAGGAGATCGTCGCGGTGCTGCTGTTCAGCGGCGGCCCCATCTTCGAGAGTTCCATACCGCTGTCGGTGTTCGGGATTGACCGCCAGGACGCCGGCGTACCGCGCTACCGCCTGCTGGTGAGTGCCGGTGAGGACGGCCCGCTGCGGACCACGGGGGGTCTCGAACTCACCGCGCCGCACGGCCTGGAGGCGATTGCGCGGGCGGGCACCGTTGTCGTGCCCGCCTGGCGTTCGATCACCTCGCCGCCGCCCCAGGAGGCGCTCGAGGCGCTGCGCCGGGCCCACGAGGAAGGCGCCCGCATCGTCGGGCTGTGCACCGGCGCCTTCGTGCTCGCGGCGGCCGGCCTGCTGGACGGCCGTCCGGCGACCACCCACTGGATGTACGCGCCGACGCTGGCGAAACGCTATCCGTCGGTGCACGTCGATCCGCGGGAACTCTTCGTGGACGACGGCGACGTGCTGACCTCCGCCGGTACGGCGGCCGGAATCGATCTCTGCCTGCACATCGTGCGCACGGATCACGGCAACGAGGCGGCGGGCGCGCTCGCCCGGCGTCTCGTCGTCCCGCCGCGCCGGACGGGTGGTCAGGAACGCTATCTGGACAGGTCTTTACCCGAGGAGATCGGCGCCGACCCGCTCGCCGAGGTCGTCGCCTGGGCCCTGGAGCACCTCCACGAACAGTTCGACGTGGAGACGCTGGCGGCACGCGCGTACATGAGCCGTCGTACGTTCGACCGCCGCTTCCGTTCACTGACCGGCAGTGCGCCGCTGCAGTGGCTGATCACGCAGCGGGTGCTGCAGGCCCAGCGTCTGCTGGAGACGTCGGACTACTCGGTGGACGAGGTCGCGGGCCGTTGCGGCTTCCGCTCACCGGTCGCGCTGCGGGGCCACTTCCGGCGCCAGCTGGGTTCGTCCCCGGCCGCCTACCGGGCCGCGTACCGCGCGCGACGCCCCCAGACGGAGCGGCACCAGGCGGAGCGGCACCAGGGCTCCGACGGCCTTCCGCACACCCCGGGAGCCGTCCCGTCCGGGCCGGCGCACCAGCACGGGCACCCGGGCCACCCCGGCCAGGCGCCCGCCGCGCCGCACCCGGACGCCCCGGTGCCGCACCAGTCGCGGCGCACGGCGGCCGCGAGCACCCTGGGCGGTCCGTCGCTGGCGGCGTCGGCCTCCTCCGCCGACCCGGCCCGCGAGGCCCGCGAGGCCTACATCCAGGCCCGGGCGAGCGTGCCGGGCCAGCGCAGCGCGCCGTGAGGCGGACCTGAGACGAGTGTGAGGGGCGGGCGGGCCCGGATCAGGGTCCGCGGCAGGCGGCAGTCTGCGCCACGGGCCGGAGGCGGAAGTCTCCGGCCCGTGCTGCTGCCCCGGCCGTCCCGCCCCCGCCTGGTCCCCCGCGCTCCCTCGCGCCGTAGGGTGAGACATATGAACGATCGCATGGTGTGGATCGACTGCGAGATGACCGGCCTCTCGCTGTCCGACGACGCCCTCATCGAGGTGGCCGCCCTCGTCACCGACTCCGAGCTGAACGTGCTCGGTGACGGTGTCGACATCGTTATCCGCCCGCCGGACGGGGCGCTGGAGACGATGCCGGAGGTGGTGCGTCAGATGCACACCGCGTCCGGCCTGCTCGACGAGCTGGCCGACGGCACGACGCTCGAGGACGCCGAGCAGCGCGTCCTCGCGTACGTGAAGGAGCACGTCAAGGAGCCCGGCAGGGCCCCCCTGTGCGGCAACTCCGTCGGCACGGACCGCGGATTCCTGCTGCGGGACATGCCGGCCCTCGAGAACTACCTGCACTACCGCATCGTCGACGTGTCCAGCATCAAGGAACTGTCGCGCCGCTGGTATCCGAGGGCGTACTTCAACAGCCCCGAGAAGAACGGCAACCACCGCGCGCTGGCCGACATCCGCGAGTCCATCGCGGAGCTGCGCTACTACCGCGAGGCCGTCTTCGTCCCCCAGCCGGGCCCCGACTCGGACACCGCCAAGAAGATCGCCGCGAAGCACGTCCTGCCTGCGCGGTAGGCACGCCGCGAAACCCTGGCGCGAGCACCCCTTCGGACCCTGTACACTTTTTCTCGGCCGGTCGGGAAAGACACAGTCTCCCCCGATGGCGGCCATGGTGGGTGTAGCTCAGCTGGTAGAGCACCTGGTTGTGGTCCAGGATGCCGCGGGTTCAAGTCCCGTCACTCACCCTGAATGATCAAGGGCTGACCTGAGGAAATCAGGTCAGCCCTTCGTCATGACCGGACGCCTGTCCCTGTCCCCAGCGGTAAAGCGGCTGTCGGTGATGCTCAGGCCTCACGTGACCTCGATGACGTGCCTTCCGCGGACACCGCCGGCTCCCGGCGCACGGTGCGCGGCGGCAATGGAGGCGAGGGGGTGGACGGTGTCCACGACGGGACGGATGTCGCCGTTCTGTGCGTACCGGGTCGGTTCGGCGAACAGCTCGTACCGGGGATGGCCGCTGAAGAAACGCACCCGTCGGGAGCGCCCCGGCCGAGAGCACCGCACGCGGATCCGAGGAGGCGAGGACGGCCCCGGCCGAGCCGGTCGCGGCATCGGCGCCGAGTCCTGGACCTGCTGACGGGCGTGGCGCGCACCCGCCGGCGTGCCCTCCCTGTCGCCGCGGGCATCCCGCTTTCGTCGTTACGACGACGCGCGCCCCACCAGCTCCGTGGCCAGGACCACCTGGCGCCGGTCCAGTTCCCGGGAGGCGGGCGGGCGGCGGTCGGCGACCTCGGCGAGGAGGAGGTCGATCATCCTGCGGCCCATCTCCTGGATGGGCTGGCGCACGCTGGTCAGCGGCGGGTCCATGTGGCGGGCGATGGCGGAGTCGTCGTAGCCGACCAGGGCCACGTCGTCGGGGATGCGGCGGCCCGCCTCCCGCAGGGCGTGCCGGGCGCCGGCGGCGGTGACGTCGGAGGCGGCGAAGACCGCGTCCAGGTCGGGGCGGCGCTCCAGCAGCGCCGCCATCGCGCGCCGGCCGCCCTCCTCGGAGAAGTCGCCCGCCTCGATCATCAGGTCGTCCTCGGGGTGGCCCGCGTCGCGCAGGGCGTCGCGGTAGCCGTCGACGCGCCGCTGCGCGCCGTACACGTCGAGGCGGCCGGTGATGTGGGCGATGCGGTGCCGGCCCCGGCCGATGAGGTGCTCGACGGCCTGCCGGGCACCGCCGTAGTTGTCGGAGTCGACCGAGGTCAGCGTCTCCGCGGCGGACCTCGGGCCGCTGATCACCGCCGGGATCTCCAGCTGGGCGAGCATGTCGGGCAGCGGGTCGTCGGCGTGCACGGAGACCAGGAGCACGCCGTCCACCCGGTGCGCGGCCAGGTAGTCGGCGAGGCGCTGCCGCTCCCGGTCGCTGCCCGCGAAGATCAGCAGCAGCTGCATCCGGGTGTCGGAGAGCGCCGCCCCCACGCCGCGCAGCATGTCCGAGAAGTACGGCTCGGCGAAGAACCGGGTCTCCGGCTCGGGCACGACCAGCGCTATCGCGTCGGTGCGGTTGGCGGCCAGGGCGCGGGCGGCCGTGTTCGGGACGTAACCGAGCTCCGCCACGGCGGCCTCCACGGCGGCACGGGTGGCGTCGCTCACCCGGGGCGAACCGTTGATCACCCGGGAGACGGTGCCCCGGCCGACACCGGCGCGCACCGCCACCTCTTCGAGGGTGGGGCGGCCGCCGCTGCGGCCCCGCGCTCCGTGGCTTGCCATGTACGCCCCACCTTCCGTCGTATGTCACGCTGGCCTGGAATCTAACAGCCCCGTGAACGGCGGCGGCCCCTGCCAGGGGGTACCGTCCGGGGCCCCGGGTCACCCGTCGGCGGGCTTCGGGCGTCCAGTTAACAGCCCGATAACTGAACGCACTTCACCGCGTCCCCTCCCTTGACACCCCCGCCGGGACCGGCGACCCTTCAACACATCACTTGTGGGAGCGCTCCCACGGTACCTGACACATACACAACCCGCACGTTCCCCGCCCGAGCCGCAGCATGTAAAAAACGGGCCCAACAACGCCGTTGGCCGGGGGGTCGGCACGTCAGGGCAACAGGAGGACGCAATGCGAGCACGTACCCTCCCCCTCTCTCGGCAGCGTACGAACGGGGGGAAGCTCTTCACCCGCAAGGCACTGGCCATCGCGGCCGTGGTGTCGCTGGGCACGGGGCTGCTGGCCGGCTGCGCCGACGACGGTGGGGACGGCGACTCCGACTCCTCGTCGGGCGGCGAGGGCAAGACCACGATCACGTTGGGCCTGTTCGGCACCTTCGGCTTCAAGGAAGCCGGTCTCTACGCCGAGTACGAGAAGCTGAACCCGGACATCAAGATCGCCGAGAACGTCGTCGAGCGCAACGAGAACTACTACCCGGCGCTGCTCAACCACCTCACCACCAACAGCGGCCTGCAGGACGTCCAGGCCGTCGAGGTCGGCAACATCGCCGAGATCGTGGCCACCCAGGGCGACAAGCTCGAGGACCTCTCCAAGGCCGAGGGCGTGAACAAGAGCGACTGGCTCGAGTGGAAGTGGGAGCAGGCCACCACCAAGGACGGCCAGACCGTCGGCCTGGGCACCGACATCGGCCCGATGGCGATCTGCTACCGCAAGGACCTGTTCGAGAAGGCCGGACTGCCGTCCGACCGCGCGGAGGTCGCCAAGCTGTGGGAGGGCGACTGGAACAAGTTCGTCGAGGTCGGTGAGGACTACCAGAAGAAGGCCCCCGAGGGCACCACCTTCCTGGACTCCCCCGGCGGCCTGATCAACGCGATCCTCAGCAGCGAGAAGGAGAAGTTCTACGACGCCTCCGGCGAGGTCATCTACAAGACCAACCCGGCCGTCAAGGACGCCTTCGACCTGACCGCCGAGGCCGCCGAGAAGGGCATGATCGGCGCCCAGACGCAGTTCCAGCCGTCCTGGGACCAGACCATCTCCAACAACAAGTTCGCCGCGATGGCCTGCCCGCCGTGGATGCTCGGCTACATCAAGGGCAAGTCGCAGCCCGACGCCGCCGGCAAGTGGGACGTCGCCGTGCCGCCCAAGTCCGGCAACTGGGGCGGCTCCTTCCTGACCGTGCCCAAGAGCGCCAAGAACGTCGACGAGGCCAAGAAGCTCGTCGCCTGGCTGACCGCGCCCGCGCAGCAGGCCAAGCTGTTCGAGGTGCAGGGCAGCTTCCCGAGCGCCCGGACCGCCTTCGACAGCCCCGAAGTGACCGGCGCGAAGAACGACATGACCGGTGACGCCCCGATCGGTGAGATCTTCTCCGAGGCCGCCCAGCAGATCCCCGTCCAGGTGATCGGTCCGAAGGACCAGATCATCCAGCAGGGTCTGACGGACAACGGCGTCATCCTCGTCACCAAGGGCAAGTCCGTCGAGGAAGCCTGGGAGACGGCCACCAAGACCATCGACAACAACCTGGACAAGTGACCCGGATGTCCACCCGCAACGACACCGCCGCGTCCCCCGTCAAGGGGGGCGCGGCCCCGGGCCGCCCGCCCGGGGGCACCGCGTCCGAGAGCAAGGAGGAGCGGCACCGGCGAAAGCTGTCCCGCCGCTGGCAGCGCGACATGCGCTGGAGCCCGTACGCCTTCGTCTCCCCGTTCTTCCTGCTGTTCCTCGCCTTCGGTCTGTTCCCGCTGGTGTACACCGGCTGGGCCTCGCTGCACCAGGTCGAGCTGACCGCCCCGACCGACATGGAATGGGTGGGGCTGCGCAACTTCACCCGGATCTTCGACGACGAGTTCTTCTGGAACGCGGCGCAGAACACGCTGACCATCGGCGTCATCGCGACCGTTCCGCAGCTGCTGATGGCGATGGGCATCGCCCACATCCTCAACTACAAGCTGCGCGCCTCGACCTTCTACCGGGTCGCGATGCTCGCGCCGTACGCCACCTCGATCGCCGCCGCCTCCCTGGTGTTCGTGCTGCTCTTCGGGCGTGACTACGGCATGATCAACTGGGCGCTGGACTTCGTCGGGATCGACCCGGTCGACTGGCAGGGCGACAAGTGGCCCTCGCAGTTCGCCGTCTCGACCATCATCATCTGGCGCTGGACCGGCTACAACGCGCTGATCTACCTGGCCGCGATGCAGGCGATCCCGCAGGACCTGTACGAGTCGGCGGCGCTGGACGGCGCCAACCGCTGGCAGCAGTTCCTGAACGTGACGCTGCCGTCGCTGCGCCCGACCATCCTGTTCACGGTCGTGGTGTCCACGATCGGAGCGAGCCAGGTCTTCGGCGAGCCGCTGCTGTTCGACGCCAACAAGGGCGCGTCCGGCGGCGCGGAGCACCAGTTCCAGACGCTCGGCCTGTACCTGTACGAGCAGGGCTGGATCAACCAGCACCTGGGCCGCGCCTCGGCGATCGCGTGGATGATGTTCCTGATCCTGATCGTCATCGGCATCATCAACTACGTCATCTCGCGCCGGCTGCGCGCCAGTAGTTAAGGAGTTGTGGCCGTGACGACGACTGTGACGCCCCCGCCCCCCGAGACCAAGCCCGCCAAGGAGCACAAGCGCTCCCTTCTGCCCAAGTCCGCGCGGGCCGGCGGCACCCTGCACGGCGGTCCGATCGCGTACGTGATCCTGATCGTGTTCACGATCGTCTCGCTGTTCCCGCTGGTGTGGACCGCGATCGCCGCCTCCCGGGACAACCAGCGCCTGGCCGAGACGCCGCCGCCGTTCTGGTTCGGCTCGAACCTGTTCAAGAACCTGGAGCTCGCCTGGACGGACGCCAACCTCGGTGAGGCGTTCCTCAACACCACGATCGTGTCCGGCATTTCGGCGGTCACCGTGGTGACCCTGTCGACGATCGCCGGGTTCGCCTTCGCCAAGCTGCGCTTCAAGGGCCGCAACGCGATGATGCTCATCGTGATCGGCACGATGATGGTGCCGCCGCAGCTGAGCGTGATCCCGCTGTACATGATGGTCGCCAAGCTGGACTGGACCGACCAGCTGCAGGCGGTGATCTTCCCGTCGCTGGTGAGCGCGTTCGGTGTGTTCTTCATGCGGCAGTACCTGCTCCAGGCGCTGCCGGACGAGATCATCGAGGCCGCCCGGGTCGACGGCGCGAGCAGCTGGCGTGTGATCTGGCACGTGGTGTTCCCGGCGGCGCGGCCGGCGATGGCCGTGCTGGGCATGCTGATCTTCGTGCAGACCTGGAACGACTTCCTGTGGCCGTTCCTCGTCCTGACCCAGTCCGGCAACCCGACCGTCCAGGTCGCGGTCGCGGGCCTCGGCCGCGGCTTCACCCCGGACCAGTCCCTGATCATGGCGGGCGCCCTGCTCGGCACGCTGCCGCTGCTGCTGGTCTTCGCGATCTTCGGCAAGCAGATCGTGGGCGGCATCATGCAGGGCGCGGTCAAGGGCTGACACGCGGACCTCCCTGTCCCGTACGCCCCTTCGGCGTGCGCCGCCTGTCCGTACATTCCCTCCCAGGGGGCCGGGTCACCGACGCTTCGGCCCCTGCCCGCCCCCCTCCCCTTCCCCTTCCGCCACTGCTTCCCCTGCTTCCCCCTACTTCCCCCTGCTTACTCCGACTCGCAGGTCCTCCACGACCTCCTATGGGAGCGCTTCCATGTCTGACTCCGCAACGCCGGTGACCCCGGCGGCCTTTCCTCCCGCCTTCCTCTGGGGCGCCGCGACCTCCGCGTACCAGATCGAGGGCGCGGTGCGGGAGGACGGACGTACCCCGTCCATCTGGGACACCTTCAGCCACACGCCGGGAAAGACCGCCGGCGGCGACACCGGTGACATCGCCGTCGACCACTACCACCGCTACCGCGACGACGTGGCGATGATGGCGGACCTGGGTCTGGGCGCCTACCGCTTCTCCATCTCCTGGCCCCGGGTGCAGCCGACCGGCCGCGGCCCGGCCGTGCAGCGCGGTCTGGACTTCTACCGCAAGCTGGTCGACGAGCTGCTCGAGCACAACATCAAGCCGGCCGTCACCCTCTACCACTGGGACCTGCCGCAGGAGCTGGAGGACGCGGGCGGCTGGCCGGAGCGCGACACCGCGTACCGCTTCGCCGAGTACGCGCAGATCGTCGGCGAGGCGCTCGGCGACCGGGTGGAGCAGTGGATCACGCTCAACGAGCCGTGGTGCAGCGCCTTCCTGGGCTACGCGTCCGGCGTGCACGCGCCCGGCCGTACCGACCCGGTGGCCTCGCTGCGGGCCGCCCACCACCTGAACCTGGCGCACGGGCTGGGCGCCAAGGCGCTGCGGTCGGTGATGCCGGCCCGCAACTCCGTCGCGATCAGCCTCAACTCCTCGGTGGTCCGGCCGCTTTCGCCGAGCGCCCCGGCGGACCTGGCAGCGGTGCGCACCATCGACGACCTGGCGAACGGGATCTTCCACGGCCCGATCCTTAGGGGTGCCTACCCCGAGACGCTGCTGACGGCGACCGCGTCGCTCACCGACTGGTCGTACGTCCGAAGCGGTGACCTGGAGCTGATCCACCAGCCGCTGGACGCGCTGGGCCTCAACTACTACACGCCCTCCCTGGTGTCGGCGGCCGACCCCGACGCGCAGGGGCCGCGGGCGGACGGTCACGGGGAGAGCGATCACTCGCCGTGGCCCGCCGCGGACCACGTGGCCTTCCACCAGGCACCGGGCGAGCGCACCGAGATGGGCTGGGCCGTCGACCCGACGGGGCTGCACGACCTGATCATGCGCTACACCCGTGAGGCGCCCGGCCTGCCGCTCTACATCACCGAGAACGGCGCCGCGTACGACGACAAGCCCGACGCCGACGGCACGGTGCAGGACCCGGAGCGGATCGCCTACCTGCACGGTCACCTCTCCGCGGTCCGCCGGGCCATCACCGACGGCGCGGACGTGCGCGGCTACTACCTGTGGTCCCTGATGGACAACTTCGAGTGGGCGTACGGCTACGAGAAGCGGTTCGGCGCGGTCTACGTGGACTACGCGACCCAGGTCCGGACCCCGAAGGCCAGCGCCCTCTGGTACGGCCGGGCGGCCCGGGCGGGCTCCCTGCCGGAGCCGGACGGCATCTGACCCTCCCGGGAACGGGGGCGGGGGGAACGGGGCGCGGTGTCTCAGGGGGAGCGCCGCGCCCCACGCGGGTGTCCGCACCCCGCCCGGTGCCTGTCCGGGGCCGTCTTCCTGCCGGGCGGTGCCCGGACAGGCACCGGGGCGGATGCCCGGACGGACGCGCGCCCCCGCCCGCCCCGGGCCCGCCCGGGGGCGCGCCCGGGGGGTGAAGGCCCGTCAGCCGCGGCACCAACGGGCCCGGCCGC